>JADLCW010000062.1 GCA_020847015.1 Thermomicrobiales bacterium
AGCAGGCGGAGAGTAGTGGGGCGCTGGGGCCAGACGTCAGCCTGCTTCCGCAGCGCCAACGATCGACCTGGGAGTGGCTCCCCCATCCGACCAGTCCTTGGCCGGCTGGGGCGCGGACTCCCTAGAAAGGAGGTGATCCAGCCGCACCTTCCGGTACGGCTACCTTGTTACGACTTCGTCCCAATCGCTGGCTCCACCCTCGACGGCTCCGCCCCTCTCGGGTTCGGCCACCGGCTTCAGGCGTTTCCAACTTTCATGACGTGACGGGCGGTGTGTACAAGGCCCGGGAACGTATTCACCGCCGTGTGCTGACCGGCGGTTACGAGCAACTCCCACTTCATGGAGGCGGGTTGCAGCCTCCAATCCGAACTGAGACCGGGTTTGCTGGGATTCGCTCCAGGTCACCCCTTCGCTCCCCTCTGTCCCGGCCATTGTAGCGTGTGTGTAGCCCCAGACGTAAGGGCCATGCTGACTTGACGTCATCCCCACCTTCCTCCGGGTTGGTCCCGGCGGTCCCGCCAGACTTCGTAACTGGCAGCAGGGGTTGCGCTCGTTGCGGGACTTAACCCAACACCTCACGGCACGAGCTGACGACAGCCATGCAGCACCTGTGCGTCACCCTCGAAGGCCGCGCCGTTTCCGGCGCCTGCAGACGCATGTCAAGCCCTGGTAAGGTTCTACGCGTTGCGTCGAATTAAACCGCACGCTCCGCCGCTTGTGCGGGCCCCCGTCAATTCCTTTGAGTTTTAGCCTTGCGGCCGTACTCCCCAGGCGGCGGACTTACCGCGTTGGCTCCGGCACGGAGGGGGTCAAGTCCCCCCACGCCTAGTCCGCATCGTTTACTGCGTGGACTACCGGGGTATCTAATCCCGTTCGCTCCCCACGCCTTCGCGCCTCAGCGTCAGGAACGGCCCAGTCGGCCGCCTTCGCCACGGGTGTTCCGCCCGATCTCTACGCATTTCACCACTACACCGGGCATTCCACCGACCCCTGCCGTCCTCAAGCGACGCGGTCTCCGACGACCCTCCCCGGTTGAGCCGGGGGCTTTCACGCCAGACCTACGTCGCCGCCTGCGCGCGCTTTACGCCCAGTAACTCCGGACAACGCTCGGACCCTACGTATTACCGCGGCTGCTGGCACGTAGTTAGCCGGTCCTTATTCCTCGGGTACCGTCAGTGCTTCGTCCCCAAGAAAAGAGGTTTACACCCCGAAGGGCTTCCTCCCCCACGCGGCGTTGCTCCGTCAGGCTTGCGCCCATTGCGGAAGATTCCTTGCTGCTGCCTCCCGTAGGAGTCGGGGCCGTTTCTCAGTCCCCGTGTGGCTGGCCGTCCTCTCAGACCAGCTACCGATCATCGCCACGGTAGGCCGTTACCCCACCGTCCAGCTAATCGGCCGCAGGCCCCTCCCAGAGCGGTTCCGAAAAACCTTTCCTTGGTCGGTCCACCACCAACCAAGATTACGCGGGATTACCCGCGGTTTCCCGCGGCTATCCCCCACTCCGGGGCAGGTCGCCCACGTGTTACGCACCCGTCCGCCACGCCTCCGATCCGAAAATCGGCGCGTCCGACTTGCATGCATTAGGCACGCCGCCAGCGTTGATCCTGAGCCAGGATCAAACTCTCCACCAATGCCGCGCGCTCTGTCGCCAGAGTCCGCTTGCGGCGTTGCGGTTCATGTCTTTACTGTTCGCGCTCCACAGCTCCGGGTCGCTTCCTGTCGCCAGGATGCGCCCCCAACCGTGGCTTCGCTGCTCCGTCTTCGGCGCGCAACCTCGCAAAAGGTCCGGCGCGATGCCCGCTCCCCGCACGACCCCTCACAGAGTCCCACAGTTCGCGTCCATCCGCCCCATTTGGCGCCCACTTGTCGTAAGGTGCCGCGTCCTCATGCCGTTGCCGGCTCTAGACGCGCGTACGGTCCCCCGCTACCTTTCAGTAGCTTTGAACCGCGTCCCGATGTCTCGGGTTGCCTCTCAGCGAGGTTCTGGTAGTGTACCGCACTCCTGACCTGGTGTCAAGGCGCGGCGCGCATTTCCGCCATCCGGACCGGTTTCCCGTACCCGGCGGCTCGACGCGTTCCGTCTCGCTCAAGGCCCGCGAATGATAGTCCGGTCTTTGGCGGGTGTCAAGGGAAATCCGAAAGGAGTTTTTTTGGGCGCGTCGCCGGCCCCGAAGCCTGCCCTGTCAGCACGCGCGGCTCCAGAAATTCACCGTCCTCGCAAGCATGCAGCGCGGCGCCGTGGTCTCTTTGTAGCAATTGCCGCGCGATCGGCCCACCGCATCGTAGAGACACCGCTCGGCCAATCCCCCCACCCTCCGGATCGACCACGACGGCGATTCCGAAGGAGGCGGCAGAGAAGCCGGAAGCGCAGTTCGCGCGCAACCAGGGGGGGGCCATCGGGACGATAGTCAGACTGGTGGTTCATCAAGTCTTCTCCAGTTGCGCCCCGAAGCCGCCGGCGCATCTTTAATGAATGCCTGCGAGGAGAGTCCGGGTCGGCGCCGAGCGGCGCAGCCCCCGCACCGAGTTTGGCGCGGCCAGTCGTGGCCGCCGGTCCGGCTACCTCTTGGCCTGAGCGAAATCGGGCAGCAGCCTGGTGTTCGGGCTGTAGATCGTCTACCGGTGATCGGTGGCTGACGGCTGGTAGCGGCGACCGCCGTCCCGAGCATCGCGTCGCCCGCGCGCCAAATCGCAAGAGTGACCGATCGTGACGTCCGAGGTACGACCCGCCCACCGATCGAGTTTGCCAGAGCCATGTTTGGAAAGGCCCAGGCTCCCGGGAGCGAAAGGCGGCTTTGCCGCCCGATGGTCGACTCGGCGATCCCGGCGGCCTACGACCAGCAGGCCGCCCGCCCGACCGCTGCCCTCCTGCACGCCGGTCGGCAGCAGCGCGTGGGCCATATCGATGGCGCCGCTGAACGCGCGATCGCACCCGTCATCGCGGCTCGGCGACGTCTATCGCCGCGCGAGCCGGTCGTCAACGCAGTTCGGATGCGCGATGTCGACCAACCTAACCCATCAAGCGATCATCCGCGCCCCAGGCTCATGCCCGATCACGTGGGTCGCGAGCATCATCCTGTAGCTCGTGCCCTCGGCGAAGACGGTCTGCTTCGTCTGCTTCGTCTGCTTCGTTCCCGGTGCGCCGCGGCGGACCCACGCCAACTCGCCGCGCTCCAACGTGCGGCAGGTTGCCTTCCATTGGCCGGCGGCGATGACACCGGCGCTCTGCGCGGCGACACTGCAGCGCCTCTACCGATACAGCTCGCCGATGGCGCAGGGTCGATCGAAGGACCGTAGCAGCGTCAGCTCATGTGGGGGTTGCGGCAGGCGCCTCCGCAGCGGATGCAGTCGTCCCGGTGTCGTTTCCGCTCCGCTCCGGCGCGCTCGGCGGCCGCGCTTCCGGACGGCGCGCCAAGCCGCTCCCCGGACATACGGGTTCGCTCAGGCGTCCGCCGGGTGAATTGCGCCTGCCGCTCCCGCAGGCTGATTGAGCGGAAAATCGGCGGCGGCAAAGGCGCAAAAGTCGGCGATCCGCCCCAGCACCGCATCCGGGGCGAATTCATCGCTCCCCGCCGCGTACTTGCCCTGCCGCACGAATACAGTGGAAACCCGGTCGCCCAGCCGGGCGCGCACGGCGCGCAGCATCGCCGGCTTGTCTTCGATCAGCACATAGTGATCGGCCGGAAAGGCGGCCGTCGTTTCGCGCAACCGCTCTTCCTTGTGGGGTACGACCACGACGTTGCCGCCAGCCGCCGCGGTCAAACCGGCTCGCCAGATCTTGGATGTCTGGAATATGGGATCGCCGTCGGACAAAATCACCACCCGGCCCATCTGGCGAGCATGGGCCAGTGCAGCCAGCGCGCCGGGCAGCAAATAGTCCTCAAAGGGGAACGTCATCACCAGGTCGGCGAGGGCCGGTCTCACCACTCTTCGCTCGGCCTCGTAGCGGGCGATCGTCAGCGGCACGTCGACCATGCCGATATCGGCGCGCACCGCCTCATACAACGCCCAGAAGCGCTCGCTCCCCGTCGTTCCCAGGATCGCCCGGAGACGCTCGGCGAGCATCTCCTTGGCGCGATCGTTGTCGAGCAGCGTGTTGTCGACATCGAACAGAAACGTCAGATCCATCGGCGTCCCGGCTATTCGGGAACGATCAGGTTTTTCAAAACGCCGCCGCTCAGCGATGCCTCCATCGCCTTGTCGAACTGGCTGACCGGGTAGGCCTCGGCCAGCAGCGGCTTGACGTCGAGCGAGCCGTCGGCGATCGCCGCGATCGTCTTCGGGTAGCAATAGGGGCCCAGGTGGCTGCCGTGGATGTTCAATTCCTTGGTGTCGCCAATGATCGTCCAGTTGATCGTGGCCGGTTCGTTGAACACGCTGAACTCGACGAAGGTGCCCAGCTTGCGGATCATCTGCAAACCCTGGTTGACCGACGCCGGGTTGCCGCTCGCTTCGATGTAGACATCGCAACCGTAGCCGTCGGTCAACTCCTGAACCTTGGCCACCGCGTCCTCCTGGGTGACGTCGATCGTCACGTCCGCCCCGAACTCCTTGGCCAGCTCCAGCCGATATGGTTTGGCGTCGAGCGCGATCACCAATTTCGGATCGCTCATGCGGGCGATCTGCAGCATGCACAAGCCGATATTGCCCACCCCGCTGATGACCACCGTGTCGCCCGGTTTGATCTCTCCCCGGTCCACCGCATGCCAGGCGCAGGCGGCCGGCTCGATATAGGCCGTCTCCCCCGCGCTCAACGATTCCGGCACCTTGTGGATGCGCGACTTGGCCGGATAGAGGCTATAGCGCGCCATGCCGCCATTGGCGAACTGCTTGAACCCGAAGATCGTGTGAACCTGACACATCCAGTACTCGCCGCGCTGGCAGAAGCGGCACTCGCCGCAGGGCACGATCTGCTCGGCGATCACCCGGTCGCCAAGGGCCACATCGTGCAGCTCGCCCGCGCCTTCGCCCAGCGCGACCACCCGCCCGGCAAATTCATGCCCCGCCGTGCACGGTCCCTCGACGTAGCCGCCGGAGCCATCCTTGCCCCAAAACAAGTCGCCGCCGGTGAAGCACTTCATATCCGAGGCGCAAATGCCGCACGCCTCCACCTCGATCAGCACCTCGCCCGGCCCCGGCTTCGGCACCGGCACCTCTTCCACCCGGTAATCACGCGGTCCGTAGGTGCGCACCGCCAACATCGTTTCGGGAATGCTCATGTTGTGCGCCTCCTCGAGTTCGGCGCGCCAGGCGCCGCTCGCTTCATTCCGTACGTTCGTACTCACAAAATCATAGCTGAGTTGGACGGCCCGCACGCGCCAAAATATTCGCACGGGGCCGCGGCGAATAGCGTTACAATCCGGCGCCAACGGCAAACTGGACGATGCCCCCGATATCGAGGACCGAGCACCCAAGGAGACATTTCCAGGCATGTGTACGCGCGCGACCTATCTCGGGCCGAACGACGTCGTCATCACCACCCGTAGCCTCGACTGGACGGTTCCGATGCCGACCAGTCTCTGGGTGTTCCCGGCAGGGCTCTCCCGCCACGGCGCCGCCGGTCCGGACTCGCTGGAATGGACGTCTCGCTTCGGCAGCGTTGTGGCGTGCGGCTACACCGGGGGATCGTTCGACGGCGTCAACGAGCGCGGCCTCGCCGCCAATCTGCTCTACCTCGCTGAATCAGATTACGGCACGCGAGCGCCGCACGATCCTCGCAAACCGATCTCAGTCGCCGCCTGGGCGCAGTATGCGCTGGATTCCTTCGCCACCACCGCCGAGGCTGTGGACGCGCTTGCAACCGAACCGCTCGTCCCGGTTTTGCTGATGCCGCCGGACGGTCACCCCGGCACAGCGCACCTCGCGCTGTGCGATGCGACTGGCGATTCAGCCATTTTCGAATATATCGACGGGGCGCTGCGCATCCACCACGGCCGCCAATACCAGGTCATGACCAACTCCCCGGTGTTCGACGAGCAGCTCGCGCTGAATGCCTACTGGGAGACGATCGGCGGCGATGTCATGCTGCCGGGCACCAGCCGCGCCGCCGATCGTTTCGTCCGGGCCTCGTTTCATATCAAGGCCATCCCGCAAACTGACGACCCCGTCAAGGCGCTGGCCGGCGCGTTCAGCGTCATTCGCAGCGTATCCGTGCCCTACGGGGTCAACACCCCCGGGGCGCCGAACATCGCCATGACCCAATGGCGAACGGTCATCGATCACAAGAACCGCGTCTATTATTTCGAATCGGCCGAAAGCCCATATCTGCTCTGGCTCGACCTGGCCGATCTCGATCTCGCGGTTGGCGCCCCGACCCTGAAGCTGACGCTCGACGAGGCAGCGGCGCTGCTTGCCGACAACGCCTATGTCTCCGGCAACGCCGCCGACCATCTGTCGGCCGCCGAACCCTACGTCTTCCTGGAAGCGTAGCCCGAGCTTCGCCGCGCCCGTCATACGACCATCGTGGACAGCCCGCGAGCGCGGCGATACCATCGTGACGCCGCAACGCCGGCACTGCGGAATCGAGACGGGAGCGATCATAATGCGCGGGAACCACGTTCGGCGGCGGCTCGCCGCCGGCCAGCCATCGGTCGGCACCTGGCTGGCGCTGCCCAGCCCGGAAACAGCCGAATACGTCAGCAAAATTGGATTCGACTGGCTGGTCGTTGACGCCGAGCACAACCCGATCGATATCCGCACGCTGGCCCAGATGTTCGCCGCCATGGGCGCCTCCGCCACCGCGCCCATGGTGCGCATCCCTTGGAACACTCCGGAGAACTTCAAGCGAGTGCTGGATGCCGGGGCCTGGGGTGTCGTCGTACCGATGGTCAACGATCGCGCCGAAGCCGAGCAGGCGGTCGCGGCCTGCCGCTACTACCCCGATGGCGGTCGCAGCGTCGGCGGCGGCCGCCACGCTCTCTCCTGGGGCGCCGACGCTGCCGAGTACTACCGCCGCGCCAACGATGAAGTGCTGCTCGTTGTCCAGATCGAGCATATCCGCGGCGTCGAGAACGCCGATCGGATCCTCAGCGTGCCCGGTGTCGATGCCTGCTTCATCGGCCCCAACGATCTCGCCGCCTCGATGGGCATGGGGCTTGGCGTGCCGCTGGAAAGCGACACCCCCGAACTCTCGGCCGCCATCGCCCACGTCCGCGAGACCTGCGTCAAGCATGGCGTCGCCCCCGGCATCCACTGCTCCGGAGCAGCCGGCATCAACCAGCGTATTGCCGAGGGATTCCAGTTTTGCGCCATGGCCAGCGAACTCCGCTATCTCGTCGGCGGACTGCGCGCCGACCTCGACCAGGTGGACTGGCAGCGCTCTCCCACCGCCGACATCGCCACCGCCGACACCGGCACGACCGTGCGCTATTGAAAAAGAAGTCACGAGTCACGCGTAAAGGGCGACCTTCCGCCAGCCTCTCCATTGGTGACGCTTGATTCATTATTTCGACGGCGGCTCGCACCGTCTGGCTTGTGACGTGTGACTCGTTCCGGAGGTTCCATCCGTGAAACTCGTTCTCAACGGATCCGAGGGCGAGGCGCATTTCGGCATCCTCGACGACCTGCACGAGCAGATTCCCGGGCTGGAAATCATCGTCGAGCTCGATCCGGACAAAGCGCTCGCCATCGTCCATGATGCCGATGTCGTCTACGGGCTGCCCACCGCCGAACTGATCGCCGCCGCGCCGAATCTGCGCTGGATCCAATCCTCCGCCGCCGGCGTCGAATACATCGCCCGCATTCCCGCCGTCGTCGAAAGCGATGTCGTCGTCACCAACACTCGCGGCGCGCATGGCCCCTCCATTGGCGAGCACACCTTCGCCCTCCTCTTCGCGCTCACCCGGTTGCTCCCTGATTGCTTCGAGCGGCAACGGCAGCACCGCTGGGACCGCGGCGGGTTGTACCGCACGGCGCGCGAGATCTATGGAGCCACCATGGGCATCGTGGGATACGGAGCCACCGGCCGCGCCATCGCCCACCGCGCCGCCGGTTTCGACATGCCGCTGCTCGCCGTTGACGCCAACCCCGTTCCACCCGACGATCGGGTCGCCGATGTGTGGCCGGTCAGCCGCCTGGGCGAACTCCTGGAACGCTCCGATGTCGTCGTCGTCACCGCGCCGCTCACTCCCGAAACAACCCACCTGATCGACGCCGCCATGCTGGCCCGGATGCAGCCGACCGCGTACCTGATCGTCGTTTCCCGCGGCGGCATCGTCGACGAGACCGCGCTGGCCGACGCCCTCAAGAACCAGCGGCTGGCCGGAGCCGGGCTGGACGTGGTCGAAACCGAGCCACTCGATCCCGCCAACCCCCTCTGGGACGCTCCCAATCTGGTCATCACTCCGCACATGGCCGGCGCGTCCACCGAGAAGGAGCGGCGCTGCATCGAGGTGCTGAGGGAAAACCTGCTGCGCTTCCACCGGGGTGAACCACTGCTCAATACCGTCGACAAGCGCCGCGGCTACTGACGGCCAAACGCCATCGATCGTTCCGACCGGCCGCGGCGGACAGCGAACGCAGCCAATCGGGGATATCGGCGCGCCATGTCGGCCACCCCGCCCGCATCCGGCTGGCGCCGGATGCTACCCTCCCGCCATATCGTCAGCGTTGCAGCTCCGCCAGGCGCGCGGGGTGCCACGTATGCATGAATCCGACCCGATCGAGCTTCTCCCGACCGGGGAACCGGCTTCTGCCGCTCCGGTCGCCAATCCCGACGTGCTGGTCGTCGGGGCCGGCCCCGTCGGGCTGGCGCTGGCGGTCGAGCTCGCGCGCCGTGGCATTCCCCACCGGCTAATCGATCGCAACACCGATCCCACCACCCACTCTCGCGCGCTCGGCACCCAGGCGCGCACCGTCGAGGTGCTGGGGCTGATGGGCATTCCCGAATCCGCGCTCGAACCGGCCGTCCACATCACCGCGTTTACGGTGCTGGACGGCCGGGAATCGCTCGCTCGCATCGAAATCGACATCCGCGCCCCCGATCGCTTCTTCGATGGTTTGCTCGTCATGACCCAGGGCGACACCGAGCGCGTGCTGGGGGAACGCCTGACTGCGCTCGGCGGCCGCATCGAGCGGGGCGTCAGTCTCGTTGGACTCGCCCAGAACGGCGCCGGCATCGTCGCCGAGCTGCAAACTCCGGAGGGAACCGAGGCGGCGCGACCTCGCTTCGTCGTCGGCTGCGACGGAGCCGGCAGCACGGTCCGTCGCCGGCTCGGCCTCGAATTCGCCGGCGACATCTATCCGCAGGAATTTCTCCTCGCCGACTGCCGCATCGACTGGGAGCGGCCGCGCAACGAGGGGTTCGCCTGGGTCCATCCTGGCGGTCTCTTCGCGACGCTGCCGTTGCCCGATCCGGGATACTGGAGAATCGTCGTCGCCTCCGCGGTCAGCGACGATGCGTCAGAGCAGCTTTCGCTCGAGTGTTTCGCGCGCATCTTCGCCGAGCGCACCGGCCAATCGCCTACACTCACCGACGCACGCTGGATGTCGCGCTTCCGGATCAACCACCGCATGGCGGATCACTTCAGCGTCGGGCGCGTATTTCTGGCCGGCGACGCCGCCCACGTCCACAGCCCCCTCGGCGCCCAGGGCATGAACACCGGCATTCAGGACAGCTTCAACCTCGGCTGGAAATTGGCGCTCGCCGCGCGCGGTCACGCCGCGCCGGGTCTGCTCGACACCTACAGCGAGGAGCGGGCGCCGGTCGCTCGCGCCGTCGTCGACGCGACGGATCGCGGGATGCGACTCGTCATGGCCGCCAATCCTGCGCTGCGCTGGGTGCGCGATCGCGTCGTCACCCGGGTGGCCAACCGGCAGCTCGGGCGCGCCATTCTCGCCGAGGCGATCTCTCAGCTCAGCGTCAACTATCGTCGTTCGTCACTCAGCGTGGGCGAGCGGCGCGGGTTCGACTCCGCTTCCCCACGCCCCGGCGACCGGGCTCCTTTCGCCGGGGCCCTTCTGCTGCCGGAAGAAACACCCATTGACCTCGGCGTCTTCATGGCCGAAGGCAGTTGGACGCTGCTGCTCTTCGCCGACCCCGCCCGGCCGCTGGCCTCGGCCTCCGAGCACGCCGCGCTGGCCGCCCGGATTGTCGAATCGCTGGGCGATCTCGTCCGCCCGCTTATCGTGCTCCAGCGCGGCGCGCCGCCGGAACCCCGCGCCTGGTCCACCCCCACCCTGCTCGATTCTCGCGACGAACTGCGCGCCCGTTATGGGGTCGAAGGGGAGGCGGTCGCGCTCATCCGTCCCGACGGCTACATTGGCTACCGGGCCGCTCCCGTGCGCGACCAGCCTCTGTGGGCCTACCTCGGCCGCGTTTTTCACCCCGAACTGTTGCCCGCCGCCGGCTGATCGCCTGCCAGGTCGCCGCGCGCCCGCGGTCCGTCGTGGGCGCCGGCTTGTTGCTCGGCGTCCTTCGTCACCCGGGCGACCTCGTCCAGCAATGCGTCGATATCGAACGGCTTGAGCACGAGACCGACGCCACCGACCAGCAGATCGCCCTCGATGCGCCGCAGCGGTTCGATCGCCGCCGAGCACAGCACCACCGGCAAGTCCGCCGTCGCCGCGTCCGCGCGCAACTCCCGCAGCAGATCCAGACCGCGCTGCTCGCGCCCGAACAGCACATCGAGCACCACCAGGTCCGGTGCTTCCCGCGCCACGGCGGCCGCGTCCGGCGGCGCCGAGTTGGTCGTCACCCGAAATCCCTCGGCCTCGAACACGCGGCGCAGCAGCGCCAACGTCTCCGGCGAATCCTCGACCACCAATACATGTTGAGATGTCACCAGCGGTTCCTTTTGTCGTCGATCGCGCGCATCGCCGGAGTCGGCCGCGCACGATCACTTGGCGAGCGACGGGCGCCCGCCAAGCCAGCGCGGCAAGCCTGCGGTCGCGACCGGGACAATGGGAGCCGCGCGGCGTTTATCGCGCCGCCGCCCGGCGGGCGCGCCCGGCCGCCGTATTGCGCTCGACGACGCGCAGCAATCCATCGGCCAACAACGCCAGCGCGGTGATCGCCACCGCGCCCGCCAGGATGCGGTCCGGATCGTCGCGGGCGATCCCTTCGAAGAGCAGCGTGCCCAATCCGCCGGCATCGATCCAGGCGGCCACCGTCGCCAGGCTGATCGTGGTCACGAACGCCACTCGCAACCCCGTCAGCATCACCGGCAGCGCCAGTGGCCAGCGCACCAGCCGGAACACCTGCGCCGGCGTCATCCCCGTTCCTGCCGCGGCCTCCAGCGTGGCGGGGTCCACGCCTCGCAACCCGATGACGATGTTGCGCACCAGGAACAACTGGGCGTAGGCCGCCAGCACAATTGTCGCCGGCAGCCGCCCGATCCCCAAACTGGGGATGAGAAACGCCAGAAACGCCAGACTCGGCACCGTATAGATGGCGCCCAGCAAACTGACGATCGGCAGCGTCAATCGCCGATTGGCGGCCGCTACGAACCCCAGCGGCAACGCGAACACCAGCGCCAGCAGCATCGCCTGCAGCGACAGGGTCAAGTGCTGCGCCGTCAGCGCCAGCACCCGATCCGGCCGCTGGAACAGATAGTCGAAACTCACCCGCTCGCGCCTCCCGGCGCAGCCGCTGGTTCCGGGGCGGTCGCGCTCGCGGCCTGAATCGCCGGCAGATCCAGCACGCCCACCGGGCGCGCATCCTCGTCCACGACGATCAGTCGCGGCGCGCCGCTCTCCAGCAGGAGTCCCAGCGCCTCGCGCAATTTCGCTCCGCGTTCGATGGTCGGTTCGTCCGGCCGCGCCCGCTCGCCGCCCGGCGTCGCCACCGCCGCAACCTCGATCAGACTCAGTCGACGCAGCACGTCGCCCGCTCCGACCAGATCGGCCACGAACGCGTCGGCCGGGCGCAGCACGATCGCCAGCGGCGTGTCGTACTGGATCACCTGCCCCTCGCGCATCACCACGATCTTGTCGGCCAGCCGCACCGCTTCTTCGATATCGTGGGTGACGAACAACACCGTCTGCCCGAACCGCCCGTGAATCCGCAGAAGCTCCTCCTGCAAACGTCCCCGGGTGATGGCGTCCAGCGCGCCGAACGGCTCGTCCATCAGCAGCGTGGCCGGCTCGGCGGCCAGCGCGCGGGCGATGCCCACCCGCTGCTGTTCGCCGCCCGAAAGTTGCGACGGATAGCGATCGCGATATTCAGCGGGCGGCAACCCCACCAGATTCAGCAGATCGTCCACCCGCACCCGAATCCGCGCCGCATCCCACCCCAGCAACCGAGGGGTCACCCCGACGTTCTTCGCCACCGTGTAATGCGGAAACAATCCCGCCTGTTGAATGACATAGCCGATACGCCGCCGGAGTTGCGGCGCCGGCAAGTCCGTCGTCGGTTGGCCATCGATCAGGATGCGCCCGGCGTCCGGTTCGTAGAGGCGGTTCACCAGCTTCAGGAGCGTCGTTTTGCCGCAGCCAGAGGGGCCGAGCAGCACCACCAGGCTGCCCGGATCCACCCGGAAGCTGACTCCGTCGACCGCCGCCCGG
>JADLCW010000063.1 GCA_020847015.1 Thermomicrobiales bacterium
ACATCAGCCACACCACCACCAGCATCGCCCGCGTCATCACTCGTATCGCCGCCTCCCGCGAACCCAGACCGGACGGGCGAATCATAACGAAACACGGCGCGGCGATGTTGAGGCCACACGCGGCAGGACGCGACCAATTTCACAGCATCCCAAGAGTCCCGTGCGATCGATCCCACCCATCGCCGCTCCTGAATCCTCCAAATGCTATGGTTGTCTCGGCGCCCCGCCTCCCACTCTCTCGACTCTTCGACTCGTCACTCGGAGTCCCCCATTGTCTCGCTTTATCGCGTTCCTGTTGCCGCTCCTGCTGCTCCTGCCCGGCGGTGCTGTCCTGGCGCAGGCGACGCCTGAAACGACCCCGGCCGCCGCCGGCACGCGGTGGGAATCGCCGGACAGTCGCTTCAGCCTGCCGATTCCGACGGGGTGGACATCGCAGACGCGCGACGGCGTCGGCATCTTGACCTCGCCAGAAGGCGATCTGGTCGTCTATGCGCTGGACCTGCCGGAAACCAACCCGGCCAAGGCCGTCGTCGCTGGTTGGCGGCAGGTCGATCCCGGGTTCGCCAAGGCGGCCATCGATGTGGTGGAGCCGCCCTCCGAACCGGGAATCGATCGCACCGTCGTCGTCACCTACGACCTCGGGCAGCGGAGCGGGCAGGTGGAACAGGCGGTCGCGCACGTCGTTGGCGACACGACCTACCTGATGCTCTTCCAGGGTAGTCTCGAGGCGACGATGCGCCGCGCCGCCCAACTTCAGATCATCGCGACCGGGTTAGAAATCGCCGGTTCGCCACAGATCGATCTACGCGGCGCCACGCCGCGGACCCTGGACGCCGCCACGCTGGATGCGTTCGCCGCGTATATCGACGACCTGCGCGTCCGCCTCGATGTGCCAGGCGCCTCCGTCGCCGTGGTGCAGAACGGCGCGGTCGTGTTCGAGCGGGGTTTCGGAGTGCGCGAACTGGGCAGCGGCGACCCGGTCACCCCCAGCACCCGGATGATGATCGGTTCGGTCACCAAGTCGATGACCACCATGATGATGGCCACATTGGTGGACGACGGGAAGATGCGCTGGGACGAATCGGCAGTGGACATCCTGCCCAGCTTCGCCGTCGCTGACCCGGCGATCACTCCGCAGGTGACCGTGCAAGATCTCGTTTGCGCCTGCACCGGCGTGCCCCGGCGCGATCTGGAATTGATCTTCAACGCCGAGACCCTCACTCCGCGCGACGTGATTCGCTCGTTGGCGAGCTTCCAGTTCTTCACACCCATCGGCGAGGCGTTCCAGTACAGCAATCAAATGGTGGCCGTCGGCGGCTACATCGCCGCGCTGGCGGCGGGCGGCGCGCCGGACACCCTGGAACCCGACTACGCGCGGGCGATGCGGCAGCGCGTGTTCGACCCTATCGGCATGACGCGCACGACGCTGTCGTTTGCGGAGGTCGCCGCCGATCCCGACCACGCCACACCGCACGGTCAGTGGTTGGATGGTTCGCTGGAATCGCTGCCGATGTCGGCCGAGCGCTTCGCGCTGGCGGTGGCCCCGGCCGGTGCGGTCTGGTCCGACGCCGGCGACATGGCCGCCTACCTGCTGACCGAGCTTGGGCGTGGCATCGCCCCGAACGGTGCGCGGGTCGTCTCGGCGGCCAATCTGGAACATACCTGGCAGCCGCAGGTGGCGATCTCAGCGGATGAGAGCTACGGTCTCGGCTGGATCGTCAGCGATTACAAGGGTGTGCGGCTCATCGAGCACGACGGCGCCACACTCGGGTTCAGCGCCAAGGCGGCCTTCCTGGCCGACGCCGGGCTCGGCGTGGTGGTGCTCAGCAATGCAGCCGGGGCCAGTCTCTTCTCCGAAGGCGTCACCCAACGGCTCTTCGAGCTGGCCTACGACCAGCCGGTGGAGTTCGACGCCACGATCGCCTTCGCCGAGCGGCAACTCGCCGAAGCGCGGGCCAAGCTCGCCGCTACCCCGACTGCCTGGCTCGACCCGGCCGCGGTGGAGTCGTTCGTCGGAACCTACCGCAACGACGCGCTCGGTGAGATCGCGATCCGCCTGAAGCAGGGGACGCTCATCCTCGATGCCGGCGAGTTCAGCGCGGAGTTGCGCCCCTCGCCAACCCCGGACGCGCAGCCGGGCGACTACATCGCGGTCTCGCCGCCGCTGACTGGGCTGCGGGTGACGCTGGAGGAGCGCGGCGGCGGGCCGGTCGTCGTCGTCCACGACACCGCCAGCGCGGATACGTATGCATTCGCTCCCGCGCCAATCGACGGACCGCCCGAGGCGACGCCGGAAGCCGCCTGAGCGCGCCGGCGGGGAAGCGGAGCAAGGCTGCTTCACTTCGCCCGGCGCGGGCGTGGATGCTGGAGACGCTGGCAGCGCGACAACTGCCCCCGCCAGAGCACGCCGGATGGCACGAAGGCCGGGAGCGCTCGATCGCGCAACATTGTCCCTATGTTGCGGCGCTGGGCGATGACGAAGCATTCCGGCTGCGGAATCGCCGCCGTTCCTCAGGGCGGCGCTCTAGCGTCATGATGCTCGGCGCGCTTTGCTATGATCCGGGGCCGACCTTCCGCCCCGCGCCCGAGGTGAGCCGCTCCATGACCGACGCCCCCGCCTTTCCGCCCAATGGCCTGATCGTCTCCGTCGCCACCACCGGCTCGTGGCCGACCAAGACCCAGACTCCCGCCCTGCCGGTCACTCCGGAGGAGATCGCCACCGACGCGGTCGCCTGCGCCGAAGCCGGAGCCGCCATCGCCCACGTCCATATGCGCGACGCGCAGGGCCGCGTCACCTGCGATCCCGCCCACTACACGCGCACCCGCAAGCTCATCGAGCAGGCCGGTTCCGACGTCATCGTCAACATGAGCACCGGCGGCGGGGCTGGTCTCACCACCGACGAAGAGCGCATGGCGCCGGTCGCATTGGAACCGGAAATCGCGTCGTTCGATTGCGGGTCGCTCAACTTCGGCGAGCGCGTGTTCGTCAACTCGCCCCAGTTTCTGAAGGAACTCGCCACCCGCATGAACGCGCACGGGGTGCGGCCGGAGATCGAGTGCTTCGAGCCGGGTCATGTCTGGAACGCGCTGCGGCTGATCGACGACGGGTTGCTGACGCCGCCGTTCTGGTTCCAGTTCGTGCTCGGGGTGCGCGGCGGCGCACCGCCCACAGTCAAGCAGTTGCACCACCTCGTCGACATGCTGCCGCCCGACGCCCACTGGTCGGTGTGCGGCATCGGTCGTGCCCAGTTGCCGCTGGGGATGGCGGCGATGGCGATGGGCGGCCACGTTCGTACCGGGCTGGAAGACAATCTCTACTATCGCAAGGGCGAACTGGCCACCAATCGACGCCTGGTCGAACGGCTGGTTCGCATCGCCGGCGAATTGGGTCGTCCGGTCGCCACCCCGGCGCAAGCGCGCGCGCTGCTCGGATTGTCAGCACGCAGCGCGGCCCGCGCATAGGAAACGCCATGCCGATCCGCGTCGCCGCCGCCCAGATCGCTCACGAGACGAACGTCTTCAGCGTCGTCCCCACCGATTCCGCGGCTTTTGCCGCCTCCGGGTTGCGCTTTGGCGATGAGATCATTCCGGCTCACCGCAAAACCAACTCTGAGTTCGCCGGGTTCATCACCGGGGCGGCGCGAGAGCGGTTCGAACTGCTGCCGCTGCTCGCCGTCTGGGCCACACCGTCCGGGTTGGTCACCGCCGAAGCGATCGACCAGCTGACGACCGCGCTGACCGATGGGTTGAAGCGGGCGCTGGCGATCGGGCCGTTGGACGGCGTGCTGCTGGCGCTGCACGGTGCGATGGTGACCGCGCGCGATCTCGACGGCGACGCCGCGCTGCTGGAGACGGTGCGCGCCGTCGTCGGTCCCGCCGTCCCCATCGTCGCCACGCTGGATCTGCACGCCAATCTTTCCGAGCGCATGGTCGTCGCCGCCGATCTGCTGCTCGGCTATGAAACGTATCCCCACGTCGACATGGCCGAGCGCGGGCAAGAAGCGGCGACGCTGCTGGGTCGGCTGATCCGACGCGAGCTGCGACCGACCGCGGCGCTGCGCAAACCGCCGATGCTGCCGACCTCGCAGCGCATGACCACCGAGCGGATGCCGATGCGCGCCTTGTTCGAGCGCGCCCATCGTTGGGAGGAGCGCGCCGACGTGATCGACGTGACGATCGCCGGCGGTTTTCCCCCGGCCGATGTGCCAGAAGCCGGGTTTGGCGTGCTGGTCGCCACCCAGGACGATTCGGATCTGGCAGCCCGCATCGCGGACGATATGGCCGCGCTCGCCTGGGAGCTGCGTCACGGCTTTCTCGGCGGGGTGACTGGCTGGCCCGAGGCGGCCGGACTGATTCGCGCACTGGGGTCCGGCGATCTGCCAGGTTCCGGTCCGATCGTGCTGGTGGACATCGCCGACAACCCATGGACCGGCGGTCCGGGCGACAGTGCTGAGCTGGTTCGCTTCCTGCTGCGCGA
Source organism: Thermomicrobiales bacterium (assembly GCA_020847015.1). Taxonomy (GTDB): domain Bacteria; phylum Chloroflexota; class Chloroflexia; order Thermomicrobiales; family UBA6265; genus CADCWF01. Next base: position 4,478 of record JADLCW010000063.1, read on the forward strand.
ACGGGTAGCCGGAGCCGCGGTGGCGCTGGTGAAGGATCCCGCAGTCGTTGCCGCCGCGGGTGAAGCCGGTTCCGGGGCGACCATCGACGTGCTGCTGGGCGGCAAGACCGACACTTTGCACGGCGAACCGCTGCCGGTGCGCGCCTACGTCCGTCTCCTCTCCGACGGCTGCTACGTCAACGACGGTCCGATGATGGCGGGGTTGCCGGTCGATCTCGGTCCGACGGCGGTGCTGCTGTGTCGCACGCCCGGCGATCCCTCCGTGCCGGCAGTGGAAGTGCTGGTGACCAGCCGGGCCGAAACACCAATCGATCTGATGATCTTCCGGGCGCACGGCATCGAGCCGGCGCGGCGGCGAGTGCTGGGGCTGAAGGGTAAAGGGCACTTCCGCGCCGCCTTCGAACCGATCGCGCGGCGGGTCACGCTGGTCGAGGGACCGGGCATCACCGGCGCCGATCTCAGCCGGCTCGCCTTCCGCCGCCTGCGCCGACCGATCTGGCCGCTCGATCCGGAC
>JADLCW010000064.1 GCA_020847015.1 Thermomicrobiales bacterium
CGATCTGGTCGCTGACCCGGACGTCGTTGAACCCGTCCAGACCCAAACCGCACTCGTACCCCGCCGCCACTTCGCGGACATCGTCCTTGAAGCGCTTGAGCGACTTGATGCCGCCTTCGAACATTACTGCGCCGCTGCGCAGCACACGCGCCCGCCCGTTGCGGGTGATTTTGCCATCGAGCACGTAGAGTCCGGCGACCACGTCGTTGCCGGGCAACTTGAAGGTGTTGCGCACCTCAGCGTAGCCATCGGTGACATCCTGGAAGACCGGAGCCAGCAACCCGGTCATCGCCGCCTTCACATCTTCGATCAACGTGTAGATGATGTTGTAGAAGCGGATGTCGATGCCCAGCGTGTCGGCGGCCCGCTTGGCGGCCACATCCGGCCGCACGTTGAAGCCGATGATGATCGAGTGGGTGGCGCTGGCCAGGCTGACATCCGACTCGCTGACGCCGCCGGTGCCGGCCAGGGTGATGCTCAGCCGCACCCCTTCCGGCGTCTCCTCGTTCAGTTTCAGCAGCGAGTTCTGGATCGCGCCGAGCGATCCGGAGACATCGGCCTTGATGATGACGCGCAGTTCGGCGAGACCGCCTTCCTGAATCGCCTTGGAAAGATCGGTCAGCTTCATGCTGCGGTCGGAGAGCGTCTCCGCGCGCCGCTGCAGTTGCCGCTGCTCGGCCAGCTCGCGGGCCGGCTTCTCATCCTCGAAGGTGACGAAGGGGTCGCCCGCTTGCGGCGCCTCCAGCAGCCCCAGAATTTCCACCGGCGCGCTCGGTCCGGCGCGACGCAGCTTGCGCCCGCGGTCGTCGAACATCGCCTTCACCCGGCCCCAGGAACCACCGGCGACGACGACATCCTTGATATTGAGGGTGCCGCTCTGCACCAGCAGCGTGGCCACCGGGCCGCGCTTGGGATCGACCTTGGCCTCGATCACCACGCCGCTGGCGCTCTTGCGCGGGTTCGCCTTGAGTTCGTTGACATCGGCGACCAGCAGCAGCATATCCAGCAGTTCGTCCAGCCCCATCTTCTCGCGAGCCGACACCTCGACGAAGGGGACATCGCCGCCCCACTCCTCGGGCATCACTTCGATCTCGCTGAGCTGTTGCTTGACCCGGTCCGGGTTGGCGGCCGGCAGATCGATCTTGTTGATCGCGACCACCAGCGGCACGTTCGCCGATTTGATGTGCGCGACCGCCTCGCGGGTGGTCGGCATGACGCCGTCGTCGGCGGCCACGACCAGCACCGCCACATCCGTGGCCTGCGCCCCGCGGGCGCGCATGGCCGTAAAGGCCTCGTGACCCGGGGTGTCGAGGAAGGTCACCTTGCGGCCGTGCGTATCGACCTGGTAGGCGCCGATATGCTGGGTGATGCCGCCGGCTTCGCCTTCGGCCACGTTGGCCGAGCGGATCGCGTCGAGCAGCTTGGTTTTGCCATGATCGACGTGACCCATGATGGTCACCACCGGCGGGCGCGTCACCGCATCCGGATCGGCTTCGGCCTCGATGCGGCGGCTCTCGAAATCGGCCACCGCCTGCTGCACGACCTCGGGCACCGCCTCGCTGGTTTCCCAACTGAGCGCGGTCGCCACCCGGTGGGCGGTTTCGTAGTCGATCTGCTGATTGAGCGTCGCCATCATCCCAAGCTTCATCAGCTCTTTGATGATTTCGACGCCGGTGGTGTGCAGCGCCTCGGCGAGGTCGGAGACGGTCAGCACCGAAGGCAGCGTGACCAGCGTCCGCTCAACCGGCGCCGCTCGCCGCAGCGCGACGGTGCGCGCTCCGCCGCGACCGCCCTTGCCGCGGCCGCCCTTGCCCCGGCGCCGCGCGCCGGTGGATCCCCGTGTCTGGAATGTATTTGCCATGAGTTACTCCTCCGCGCCGTCGCGCGTTGCGCCCGCCTTCGAAGGCGGGAGCGTTTGAGCGAACTGACGCAGGTCGGCGGCGGTTCGCGCATCGATGTCGGTTTTCAGCGCGCGGGCGAGTATCCCGCCCGCGAGCGCGCGCTCCCAGCAGGCGGGGTTGTCGCACAGGTAGGCGCCGCGCCCGTCGCGCTTGCCGGTAGGATCGAAGACGACCTCGCCTCCTGAATCGCGCACGATTCGATAGAGTCCGCGCTTGGCGTCGTGCCCGCGGCACGCCACGCACATGCGTTGCGGCACGTGCTTCGGGCGCGGTCCTTTCCGGCGCGGGACTGCCCCGCCGCCCGGCTGCCGGGTCGTCACCGCCGCGCCCCCTACTCGGCCTTGACCGCGGCGGCGACCGGCGTCGCCGGCAGATCCTCGTCGAGCGGCAAGAGTTCGCCGGTCTCGTAGTCGTAGCGGGCGCGCAATTCGCGGTTGTAGTAGACCTCCAGCGTATCGCCGCGCAGATCGACATCGACACTCATGCCGACCAGACCATCCGGCAGCGGCCCGAAGGTCTTGTCCCGCACGGAGATCGTCGCATCCGAGCGCACCAACCGAGGTTGGCGTCCCTGCCAGGCGAATTCGTCCGGGCCGGACTCGGCCAGCGCCGCCCGCGCCTGCCGCAGCAGTTCGCTGTCCATCTCCTGCAGCGCGGTCGGGTCCTTGATGTCGATCCGCCAGCCCGTCAGTTTGAAGGCGAGGCGGGCGTTTTGCCCTTCCTTGCCGATCGCCAGCGACATCTGCTCCGAAGGCACGATGACGGTGGCGACCTTGTTGGCTTCGTCCAGCGTCACATTGCTCGGCTTGGCCGGACTGAGCGCGTTGGCGATGAACTGGGCGGTGTCCGGCGACCATTCGATGACGTCGATTTTCTCGCCGTACAGTTCGTTGACGATGCTCTGGATGCGCACCCCGCGGACCCCGACGCAGGCGCCGACCGGATCGACCTTTTCCTGCCGAGCCGCTACCGCGACCTTGGAGCGCAATCCGGGTTCTCGCGCCACCTCCATGATCTCGACCGCGCCGCTGAAGATCTCCGGCACTTCCGCTTCGAACAGGCGGCGGATCAGCCCCGGATGAGAACGAGAGACGATGAGCTGCGGACCGCGCTGGTCGCGGTTGACCTC
>JADLCW010000065.1 GCA_020847015.1 Thermomicrobiales bacterium
GCCCCGCCGGCGGGCCGGCGCGCGGCAGTAGGTACGCTGGAGCCCCGTGCGGGGGCGGTGAGTCCGACGCCGACGGCCCGGTCGATGGCGACGTGCGCGGGCCAGGCCGGCGCGCCAACGAGCCATGCCGACCCGAGTCAGAGCGACGGCGAGGCGCCGGATCGGCAAACGCATGCAGCGCTTTGTACGGCGGCGTGGTGCGCCGGTGCAATCATCCCTTCGCCAATCCGGCCTCGGGCAGCAGTGTCACACCCGGCGCGTTCGCGAAGACCAGCGCCCGTCACCCGCCAATACTCGTGTCGATCGCGGCGTGGCGCACGCTTGGCATACGCGACGCGGGCAACCCGGCGGCGCAGGGAGGCCGAAACCGCGCCCGCATTCACGGCGTCCTTGGAATGCAATCCCGCGCGGATCGGAGCGAAGTGGCCGCCGTCCCTACGCTCCCGCGCCCGGCAGCGGCGACATGATCGCCTCCGGCGCCAGTCGGCGCAGCAGATCGAGTCCGATGCGCGCCCGGCGCAGTCGCTCGCGAGTCAGCGCCACCGCCGTCGCCTCCAGATGCGTGCCGGCGGGGTAGATATTCGGCGCGTTGCGCAACCCGAACTTCAGATACACCGGAGCCGCCACCCGCACGATCTCGCCGATCTCATAGTGGCGGACGAACCCGCCGATATCATCCGGAACCTCGATGTAGATGTCGAGCGGCATCGTGGTCGCGGCGCGGATGGCCGCCAGTTGCGCCAGGCTGAGATCGGTGGGCGTGTTGAACGTGGTCAACCCCGCCTGCTCCAGCAGCCGAATCGACACCGGGTTGGCCGCACCCAGCATCACCGATCCTTTCAGGATCAGCTCGGCCGGCAAATCGCCTGCGGTACGCATTTGCCCCAGAATCGACAGCAGTCCCTCGTCGGTGACCAGCACGCTGGTGATGCCGTGGGCGCAGGCCCGACGCACATCTTCCACCGCCTGCACGAGTTGATCCATGCCGCGAATTTTTGGCCCGATGACACGCCCGGCAGGACTGTAAGCCATTGCTCCGGTGTCCCATCCGGCGCGCGGCCCAACGAAGAGACTGACCTCGACCCCGCGCGGCGCGGCAATTTCGCGCATTTCGTCCAGTTCATCATCGGTCAGCAGCATGATGCCGCTGCCCTGGCTAACGCGGTGAACCGGCACGCCCAAGCGGTCGGCTTCCTCGAACACCGCGCGCAACGCGTTTGGCCCCTCCACCGAGGGGATTTCCAATCGCCACTGCCCCCCATCCGGAAATCGTCGCGTCGAATCGGGCAGATCGCGCAGATCGCCTTCGGGCAGCCCCAAACTCGCCAGGAAGCGGCGCGTCTGCGCCATGCCGTTGCCGTCCATCCCCGCTCCTTCGTTCGCACCGGTCAAAATCGCCGCCATCCTACCCGCTTCCCGCCCACCGCGAATGCGACAATGCGGCTATCAGTCAGCAGCAGTCAGGGAGGTCGGTGGTGAGCGACCCGAACGACCCCGAAACCGGAGTGTGGTCGCACGCAACGGCTCTGGCGCCGTGACTGCGCCTCCGCCCCCGGCCCGGCCTGGAACCGCCCAACTCCCTCGGTCAGCCGGCCCGCGCACCGGTTGGTTGCTGGTGGCGCTGCTCGTGTTGCTGGCGCTGGGCGCGGTCGTGCTCGCCCGCCGCGCCGCGGAGCCGCCGCTGCCGCCGACCAGCATCGACCAAACCGGCCCGCTGCCGCCCTCGGCGGTGCTGGGCATCTTCGTGCAACCGATCGACGGTCGATCCCCGATTCTGGATGAGATCGACGCCGCCCGGAGCGCCGTCGATCTGGAGGTGTACCTGCTCAGCGACGAGGAAACGATTCGGGCGCTGGAGCGCGCGGCCGCTCGCGGCGTCGCCGTGCGCGTCATGCTGGAAGAGCATCCCTATGGCGGCGGCGGGGGCCAACAGGCGACGCTGGAGCGACTGCTCGCCGCCGGCATCGATGCCCGATGGAGCGACCCGGCGTTTCGCTTCAGCCACATCAAGACATTTGTCATCGACGGCTCGGTGGCGCTCGTGATGAATCAGAATCTGACCTATTCGTCGTTTGCCGGCAACCGTGAATTCGGTGCGACCACCACCCGGCCGAACGACGTCGCGGCGGCGCAGGCCATCTTCGAGTCCGACTGGAACCGAGGACCGGAACCGCCGCCCGGTCCGCTCGTCGTCAGTCCAACAAACTCGCGTGCCGATCTGCTCGAGATGATCGACGACGCGGCGGTTTCTCTCGATGTCTATGCGGAAGTGCTGCGCGACCAGGAATTCGTCGATGCACTGGCGGCAGCGGCGCGGCGCGGCGTCGCCGTGCGAATCGTCATGTCGCCCGGCGACGAGCGGCAACAGCAGACGCTGCGGGATCTCGCGACTGCCGGCGTGCGGACGCGGCTGGTCACCGACATCTACGTCCACGCCAAAATCTTCGTGGCCGACGGCGCGCGCGCCTTTGTCGGCAGCCAGAACATGACCGCCACCTCGCTCGACCTGAATCGGGAGCTGGGGGTCATTTTCGACGATCCGGGAGGCATCGAGCGTATCGAGCGCGTGTTCGACGAGGATTTTCGCCACGGCCGGGAGGTGGAGTCGTCGTGAGCGATCGCACCATGCTGGATCTGGACAGGCTGCGCCCAGTGTTGGAAACGCTAGGCTACGACATCGAAGAGGAGGAGCGCCGACGCGCGGTGCAACGGGGCGCGCTGGTGGCGCGGCGGGATCGTGGAGACCGTTCGCATCTCGTCGTTTTCGATCGCGGCGGTCGGTTCCGCGGCGTCGTCACGCTCACCGTCAATGAGACGGCGCGAGCGACGGCGCTGGACGGCGTTGCGCTGCGGGTCGTCACGGTCGACCAGCGAGTGGTGACGACGATCGGCCAGGCGCCCGACGAAACGACGGCGCTGCGGCTGGTGGAGGCGCTCGACCGTATCGCCGCCCCCGACGCGCCGCCCGACCCGGACGCTCCCATCCGCGCCGACGCGGTCTGACGGATCACGCGCGGCGTCGGCTATACTCCGCGCGCCCGACCCACATGCGATCGCCAACCCTCTTGACAGGACCGGGGTGAACGTATAGAGTGTTCGTACAGGGGGTCCCGAGGAGCCAAAAGCTCCGGGCACGATCCCACCGGAACTGGCAACGGCGAGCGATGCTGCGGGGTTTCGCTCGGGACCGGGTCAGTCGCCGGGTCAAGCGAGGGAACCGTACGCGTTGCGGGGCGACGTACGGGAAAGCCGCTCGACGGGGGGAGGGTTCGGGGGTGAGGTTACTCGGGGTTCCCTTTTTTTGTCAGCGCGTACCCGGTGTGACATCTGGTGCGGCGTAAGGGGCTTTGGCGCAACGACGACTTCATGCGCCTCTGGTCCGCCGCCTCCGTTTCGGTGTTCGGCACGCTCATCACCCGCACGGCGCTCCCCTTCACCGCCATTCTGACGCTTTCCGTTACGCCCTTTCAGATCGGTCTCCTACAGATCGCCACATTACTGCCGGGTTTCCTCATCGGTTTGTTCGCCGGGGTCTGGATCGACCGTCGTCGCCGCCGGCCGGTGCTCGTCGCCGCCGATCTGGGTCGCGCCGCCGCGCTGCTGACCGTGCCCGTGGCGGCGATCGCCAATGCGCTGACCTTGACCCACCTGCTGCTGGTCGCCGCGATCGTCAGCGTGCTCGATGTCGGATTCGATATTGCCTACCAATCGTACTTGCCGACCCTGGTCCATCGCGACGACCTGGTCGAAGGCAACAGCAAGCTGACCGCAGCCGCCTCGGTGGCCGAGGCAATCTCATTCGGCAGCGGCGGTTGGCTCGTTCAAGTGTTGACCGCTCCCATCGCTATCGCCGTGGATGCTGTCACCTTCCTGTTCTCGGCGCTGGCGATCCACGCCATTCGGCGTCCGGAAGAACTGCCGGCCGGGCAGACGACCGGAAACCCGCCTCGGCTACTCTCCGAGATGGAAGCCGGCATCCGCGTGGTGCTAGGCGATCCGCTGCTCAGCCCGTTGCTGGCCGCCAACGCTGGCGTCGCCTTCGGGTTCGGCGTCGGCGGCGCGGCATTCCTGATCTATGTCAACCAGACGCTCGGGTTCGATCCCGGCATGCTCGGACTGATCTTTGCCCTCGGCGGCATCGGTTCGCTTGGTGGCGCGTTGCTCGCCGGCCGTCTGGCCGCCGCACCGCTGGGAACCGTGTTGATCGGCTGCTGCCTGATCGGCGCCTTGGGACAGGGGTTGGTCCCGCTGGCGACCTCGGCCGGGTTGGGAGGATTGCTGCTGCTCATCGCCCAGCAGTTCATCTCCGATCCTGCCTTCACCATCCTGGACATCAATCAAGTCAGCCTGCGCCAGGCCATAACCGATCCGGCGCTGTTCGGCCGCGTCAACGCCAGCTTTCGCGCCGGCGAGGTCGGCGGCCAGATCATTGGGGCGCTGGTTGGCGGCATCGTGGGCGATCTCTATGGTCCGCGCGTGGCGTTGGTGGTGGGCATGGTCGGACTACTCCTGGCGGCGCTACGGTTGGTCGCATCGCCGCTGCGCGCATTGCGCGCGGTCCCCGCTGTCGCTACCCCGCCAGCATGGGAGAGCGCATGACCGAGCCGCTGTTCACCCACATCCGCACGGCCGCTGCCGAAGTAGCTCGGCGCGCTCGATTCGTCCATCTCGACGAAGAACGAATCGCCTCCTACGCCGCCTCGCTGGCGCAGCGGGAGTTGCCGGATCCGACCTACGACATCGAACATCATTTCCGGGGCGACCCCGAGGCGACCGTCGCCTTTCTGCTTACCCTCGATTCGATCAATTTCGGATCCGGCTGGTTTCCGCACCTGCGCAAGCGGCCGGGCATGTCCGGTTATTTCACGATCGCCACCTCGCTCACCGACCGCTTCCGTTCCCACGGGCCGTGGACGGCTACGGAGCTGACCGAATTGACCCCGGGCGATCTTGCGGCATTATTCGGCCAAACGCCCGGCGAAGAGCCGATCGCGACACTGATGGCCGCCTTCGCGCGCGCGCTGAACGATCTCGGGCGCTTTCTGCTGGCGGGATGGGATGGCTGCTTCACGGGGCCGGTGGCAGATGCTGGCGGCTCGGCGGAACGGCTCGCCGAAATCGTGAGCGCGATGCCGCTCTTCCGCGATGTCGCCGTCTACGACGATTTCACCGTGCCGCTGATGAAGCGCGCCCAGTTGCTGGCCGCCGACCTGGCGCTCGCGTTCGCCGGCGAAGGGTACGGAGCTTTCCACGACCGCGACCGATTGACGATCTTCGCCGACAATCTGGCGCCGCATGTACTGCGCCTCGACGAGGTGCTCCGCTTCGAGCCGGACTTGCTGGCGCGCATTGAGCGAGAGGAGTTGATTCCGGCCGGCTCGCCGGAGGAGATTGAGATTCGCAGCGTCGCGGTGCACGCCGCCGAACGCATCGTGGCTGAACTGCGCCGATGCGGCGAAGCAACCGTCCCCGCCGATCTCGACTATCTGCTGTGGAACCGCGGTCAAAGTCCCGCCTACAAGGCCCATCCCCGCCACCGCACCCGCTCGGTGTTCTACTAACCGA
>JADLCW010000066.1 GCA_020847015.1 Thermomicrobiales bacterium
GAATGGCCGCCATCGCCCCAGCGCCATGCTCCTGCATCAATTCCCCGCGCCGCCGCACCAGGCGGAGCGCTTCGGCCAGATCCAGCGCGTCCACGGCAACCAGCGCCGAATATTCACCCAGGCTGTGCCCGGCGACATAGGCCGGCTCTGGCAGAACACCACGCGCCGCGAGCGCCCGCTGGTAGGCAACGCTGACCGCGACGATAGCCGGCTGCTGGGTGGCGGTTAGTTGCAGCGCCGCGTCTGGCCCGTTCGCGATCGTGCGCGAGAGCGGAAATCCGAGCGCCGCGTCCGCCTCCGCCATCACCGTCGCAGCGGCCGGTTCGGCGGCGAAAATCGCCTGACCCATGCCGACCTTCTGCGACCCCTGGCCCGGGAATATCCAGGCGACCGTTCTTTCAGCCATGCACCGGCTCTCCGACCGCGACCACCAGGTCGTTCGTCGCCGCGTCGGCGCGGTGCGGCGACAAACGCCGCACGCCGGCCACCCCCCAGCGCACCATCCCGGCCGCCCAGGTCAGCCCGGCGCCGAACGCCACCAGCACGACGTTGTCGCCCTCGTCCAGGTGGCCGGCCGCTGCCGCTTCCGCGAGCGCGATCGGCACCGAGGCCGCCGAGGTGTTGCCGTAGCGATCGACGTTGACCCACACCTTCTCGCGCGGCAAATCCAGCCGGCGGGCCGCCGCGTCGATGATGCGGGCGTTCGCCTGATGCGGCACGAGCATATCCACATCGGCGAAGGTAAGCCCGGAGCGCTCGACCGCTTCAGCCGCCGCATCGCCCATCACACGCACCGCGAAGCGAAAAACTTCTTGCCCGTTCATCTGCAAGTAGGGTCGGTATTCGGGAAACAGCTCCGCCGACTCTGGCACCACCGCTCCCCAGCCGGGTGCATAGAGATGCTTGTTGCCGGTCCCGTTGGCGCCGAGCACGGTATTCAGCAGCCCGCGCGGCTCGTCGGTCGGCTCCAGCACCACCGCACCGGCGCCATCGCCGAACAAGATGCAGGTGGAGCGGTCGGTATAGTCGATGAAGCGGGTGAAGGTGTCGGCCCCGATCACCAGCACCCGGTTGTGCATGCCCTGCTGAATGAACGACGTGGCGACCGACAGCGCGTAGACGAAGCCGGAGCAGGCCGCGCCGATATCGAAGGCGGCCGCAGCGCCGCCCAGTTCCGCTTGCACCAGACACGCTTCGGAGACGACGAACTGATCCGGGGTGCAGGTGGCGACAATAATCAGGTCGATATCGTCGGCGGTCAGTCCGGCTTGCTCCAGCGCTTGACGCCCGGCCGCGACCGACAGCGAGGTGGTCGAGTCGTTGGGACCGACCACGCGCCGCTCGCGGATGCCGGTGCGGCTGACGATCCACTCGTCGGACGTATCGACCATCCGCTCGAGGTCGGCGTTGGTGAGAATCCGTTCCGGGACCGCCATCCCCAGTCCGGTGATCGCGGCGTAGCGCATCGTGGTCTCCCGGGTGAGCCCGGCTGCGGCGGCGGGACGCGGGCCGCACCTGGACGAATTGATGGAGTGTGCCGCGAATACGCGGTTCGGTGCAACGGGCATGATGAAGGGCAGGCCCGCGGGCCTGCCCTTCCCGCGATTGTCGCGGCGCTCCGGCTCGGCGGCACTACTCCGCGCGGCGGCGCTCCTCGATCTGGATCACCTGCCGGCCGCGGTACATGCCGCAACTCGGACATACGTGATGCGGCAGCTTCTTCTCGCCGCAGCTTCGGCACGGCACGAGATTGAGCTCCGGAATGGAGTGGTAGCGACGGCGGTTGCCCTGCCGACGCCGGCTGATTCGCTGCTTGGGGAGCGCGCCCATCGTAAACCTCCTCGAGGCGCCGACTCGCGGTCGGCCCCGGTCATCGCCCTATCCACCGGAGCCGTCGCGCTCCAGCTTCTCCTCATCGACACTGTCCTCGCCCAACAACTGCGCCAACGCGGCAAGGCGCGCGTCGCCTTCGTCAGTTTCGACGAGATCCGGTCGCAGCGACCCCGGTCCGGGGCATATCTCGCCGCAATCGGGACGCATCGGCAGCGCCACCAGGATTTCTTGCCGCAGCGTCTCGGCCAGATCCAGTTCGTGGTTCTCGTCGATCAGTGCGGTGTCCTCATCCTCATCGGACTTCGGCTCCAACTCAGCGCCAGAACGCAGATCGACTGTCTGACGATACTCTTCGCTATATTCCGTCGCGAACGACTGGTCGTAGATCCGCAGACAGCGGACGCACTCCAACGGCACGCGCCCGGCGACTCGCACCGCGGCGATCACGGCATCGCGCAAGCGCGTCAACCGCACCTCGCCCTCGACATCCCGCGCGATGAGGCCGTCGCCCAAGGGAAACGCATCGAGATGAAGTTCGTAGGTCCGCGAGCCGCCTGTCATGGTCCTGAGCAAGCCGGCGACATTGATCGCGGTTTCGTTGCGCAGTTCCATCGCGTGACCGCGATCCGTCGTCATTTTCCTCGCCCAGCGTGCATGAAATCGAGACGCCGGCAAAGCCGGCGCAGCCCGCAAAGTGTAGGGGACGGCGGCGGCGGGCGTCAACCGCGCTCATTGCCCGACGTGGCGCTTGGCCGATTCCATCTCGGCGCTGGCGTCGCGCACGGCGGCCATGATGATATGCAGCCCCTCCTGCACGGCGTCCTCCACCCTGGTGAACTGCTGCAGAGCGTACTGATCGATCTGCCCCATCGAGCGCCGGTGCTCCAGTTCAACCTGCTTGAGCAGTTCTTCGCCGCGCTGGCGCGCTTCGTTCAACACACCCTGCTGGGAAACGATGTACTCCGCCTGTTGGCGTGCCGCTTCCAGAATCTTGGCCGCCTCGTGCTGCGCCTCGCCAATAATGGCTTCGCGCTCCTTGATGACCCGCTGCGCCTGCCGGATCTCGTTGGGCACGGTCACCCGCAGTTGATCGACGAGCGCCAGAAACTCCTCCTCCTCGACCATGACCCGGGTGCTGAAGGGGACACGCTTGCCCAACCCGACCAGTTCTTCCAGCCGATCGACAAGCTCGAGAATGTCGACCGCGCCGTCTTCGGCCTCGTCATGCCGCGGAGGAGTCGTCGTTCCGTCGCGCATCACCCCGCCGTCTCCGCCGTTATCCGGTCGCATCCGGCAAACCGGGCGTTCAGCGCCCGCCGCACATGCGGCGGCACCAATCCGTCGACGTCGCCGCCCAGCGACGCCACCTCGCGGATCAGGCTGGAACTGATAAACGAATGCCGGGAAGAGGTCATCAGGCAGACCACCTCGATTTCCGGAGCCAGGTGGTCGTTCATGTGCGCGAGCTTGAATTCGTACTCGAAATCGGAAACCGCGCGCAACCCGCGCACGATGGTCGTCGCTCCTTGAGCGCGGGCGTACTCTACGGTCAGGCCGGAAAAGCTGTCAATACGGATGCGATCGCCCTCGGCCGCCAGCGCCTCCCGCGCGAGCGCCATCCGCTCTTCGACCGAGAAGAGCGCGCCCGGTTTCTCACCCCCCGCGTAGACGGCCACGATCACCTCGTCGAACAGCCGCGCCGCCCGCCGCGCCACGTCGACGTGGCCCATGGTGATCGGATCGAAACTCCCCGGGTAGATGGCCCGCCGCATCCCCATCCGCTTCACTCGCCGCCGCATCCGCCGGCACGTCATCCACGACCGTATCGCCAACCTCGTAGACCGAGAAGCAACTGTCCCCGTGACACCGCTCGCGCAATCGGACCAGGCGTCCCGTGTGTTCCGGCAGCATCACCCGTGGCGAATGGCCGATCGCGACGATTGCGCCGGATTGTACCAGTGGCGCCATGCCAACTCGCCGCAGTGTCGCGAGCAATTCCGGATCGGCGTAGGGAGGGTCCATGATGACCAGATCGTACGGCAGGCCGTCCCATCCTCGTTCGGCTTGGCGCAGGAACGACGCCACTGGCAGTCGATGCACGGCCGAGCGATCGGCAAACTTCGTGTGCTCCAGATTGGCCCGCACCACGGCGACGGCCTGCGGGTGGTGCTCCACGAAATCAACCCACGCGGCGCCCCGCGACAGCGCCTCGATGCCGATGTTGCCGGTGCCGGCGTAGAGGTCCAGAGCTCGCTCCGGCTCCACGCCCAGCGAGGCCAGCATGGAAAAGAGCGCGCCCTTGATCTTGTCGGCCATCGGTCGGGTGAACGACCCCGCCGGTCCCTTCAACCGAAATCCCTTCGCCTCGCCGGCGATGACGCGCATGGGGGCAACTCCGAATCGAGTCAGCAGTCACGGGGCACGGACCACCAGTTGCATTCCGCGTTGTGCATGCCGCTTCGTACGCCATGCACCATAACAGGAGTAGGGCGACTTCAGCGCCGGCGCGCGATCTCCTGGCTTCTGACTCATGACTTCGTCCAAACACAAACCCGGCCCAGGTGGGCCGGGTTCATGCGGGAAGGGGAGGAGGAGCGTAGGGGTCCGCTCCGGGAGTTCTAACAGAAGGCGTCGTGTAGGGGGCGGCGCCGTCTACCTTCATCTACGCCGGTTCCGTCGATTCGGATTCATCGGGCGTGGCCGCACCCGCCTGCACCCAGCGCCGACGGAAACCATCGAAGTAGCGGCCATCCGGCCGCGGCGTCGGCGCGATCTCCTCCACCGGCGGCGCCGGGGTTCGGACCAAGCGCAACCGGCGCCGTCGCGGATCGACCCACACCGCCCACTCGCCCTCGGCGAGGTCGTCGACGATCGCACCGATGCGCCACCATCCGTCATGACCTTGCCGCACCGGCACGACCACACCAGTCACCCGCTCGGCGATGGCCGCCGCCGAAACGGCGGCGAAGCGCGGGTCGTTCGTGGAGAGCGCACGGCGACGGGCGAGCGCGCACCGCATCGCTGCCGCAATCAGTGTCCCGGACGGGCGGTCGGCCATATCGGCGCCTTCGGCGAAGAGGCCGCAGCCCCTGCGACTGGCCCTACCGATCGGCGCTTCGGCGCTCCGGGTGTAAGAGATCATATGTTCTATTTATTACAAGCGCAAGCGATTTACGATTCTCGGGCGCCGGGGACAGCCGCCGAGATCACCACGACTCCGACCGAGATCGCCCAAGGCGCCGCCGGGGGCCGTTGCGCGCCGCGAATCAGCGAACCTGCGCGCTGGACAGTCTCCTCCCGGGCAACGGCCGTCCGCACAGATCCGGCAAGCGCCGCAAAGGCGCGGCGCCCTTCCGTGCACTCCAGCGGCAATCCCAGACAGCCACGAATGCCCATACCGACCCCCCACGCCTCACCCGGGTTGCGAGTGCGATCGCACCGATCCGGGTCCGGGAGCGGCGTTGGATCGTGGCTCACCGAGAC
>JADLCW010000067.1 GCA_020847015.1 Thermomicrobiales bacterium
ACGTGCGCTATCTCGTGTTCCATCGCTCCCAGTACCACCCGGACGACTGGTCAGCGGTCGAAACCCAACTCGCCGCCATTGGATCGGCTGTGAAGCGGGTTGGCGGATTTGGCGAGGCGACGATCTATCGTGTCGCGGAACCACTCGCGCCGCCCCCTCATCCGCGGCTTTCTCTCTACGCCCCGACCCTGCTCGGGCCGAGAAGCCGATGGGCGCCGGTGATCACCATCGAGAAACCGGGAGCGCTGCCCTCCGTGCTGGCGCTGACGCGACCCACGACGCTCGCCGCGACCTGGTACGACGCGGAAGGCCGACTCCTCCATTCCGATGACTGGTCCTTGAACATGCCAGTCATCTCCGAATCCGAGCACATGGCATGCACGATCGGTAGCTGCCGGACAGCGCCGGCGCGACCCGAGCCGAAAACATTGCCGCGCTCCACCGCCGATATCTGGCGGCCGACCAAACCCGGTCACTATGTTGTAGAGCTGGTTGTCGCGGGCGATACGCCGCTCTCGTGCCGTGTCGATCTCGATGTAGCGGCGACCGACGCCATGGTGCGCGCGCGCTCCCCGGACGAGCCATTGCGCTGGGCCGAATGCGTGCAAGGCGGATCGAACCCGATCAATGATCCCGGCGCTCCTCCGTTTGAGGTCGCTTCGCCGTCAATTACCTTCGTTGGCGATCGAATCGCCATCGACACCGCGGTGACCGCCCGGCGCGACGAAGAGGTTCGCGGCTGGTTTCTCCTCGCCCCGCCCGACGATCCCACACCGTGGCGCAACGCGGTTTACCAATCGCCGGTGCGGCAGCAAGCCGTTCGCCAGGGCGAATCAGTCACCTTCGCGTGGTTGGAGACAGTCTCACCGTCCATTCCGCCCGGCGTCTATGGACTCACCATTTGGTTCCACCGCGCGACTTCGTCCGGGTGGGAACACGCCTCAGGCGGAGGCTACGGTCTCGCTCCAGTCGTCGTGGACGAGAACGGATGGATGCGCTGGGCAGGTCCGATTCGGCTGATTCCGGGCGGAATCCATCCCGTGCTCCGCGTCGGCCAGGTCGCCACGCTGACGTTCGATGTGATTGGCGCGTCTGAGCGCATCGCGTGTGACGCCGAATGGCGTCTCGTAGATAAGACGTCGCGCAAGGTCGTCGCCCATGGCCACGCCAGTTCCTGCGACCGTCCCCGCATAGCGATTCAGTCAACTGTCCCGCCCGGTCGGTACCGACTGGAAATCGCAGGCTACGCGACCAGCGGCGACATTCGCCGCCTCAGCGACGGGGTGACGCTGCCGATAACACTCGTAGGCGACGAGCCGACGCCCGGCCACCCGCGCTGACCAACGCCTCTGCCGCGCTTACAACCGTCCGGCGAGTGACTCCAGACGCAGCCGCCACACAAGCCCCAGTCCCTCCCGAACGATGCGCGGCGACAGCTTGGATGAACCGGCAGCCCGCTCGACAAAGACGATCGGCTCCTCGGCAATCCGAAAGCCAAGCCGCCAGGCCCGGTAGGTCAACTCGACGTTGAAGGCGAACCCATTGGCGTGGAGCCGTTCAAGTTCGATCCGCCGCAGCGCGTCCCTCTGGAACACGCGAAATCCGCTGGTGGGATCCACCACCGGCAGCCGCAGCACCGCCCGCGCGTAGCGCCCGCCCAGTCGGCTGAGCAGCCGGCGCCGGGCAGGCCATGCCGGCGTGGCGCCGCCGCTCACATAGCGGGAACCGAGCACCAAATCGTACGCGCCCGCCGTCGCGACCAGCCGCGAAAGATCGCGCGGCGCATGGGAGCCGTCGGCGTCCATCATGGCGATGAACTCGGGTTCGCTTTCCAGCGCCGCCCGCAATCCGATGCAGTAAGCCGGACCAAGACCGCCTTTGCCCGGGCGATGGATCGTACGCACCCGACCAGGAAATTCGTGGGAGAGCCTGTCAGCGAGGGCGCCGGTGCCATCCGGCGAAGCGTCGTCGACGACCAAGATCCGATATCCTTCGCCGAGCGCCAGCACCTGCCGCACCATCACGTCGAGGTTGTCACGCTCGTTGTAGGTGGGTGTCACGACCACGACCGACGGACTCGGTGAGGCGCGGTGCGCCTGTTTGCACAGGTAGCGTTTATCCAATTCTGGCTCTCCAACCCCGCCGGCCAGCACCGGTCCCGACACCTCCGCGATGGCTGGCGCATCCCGCGGCCCGACGGAGATACTGCTAAACATGCTGCACGAACCGGAGCATAGCCCGATCCGCTTGCATCCGCTTTTCCGGCCGGCACGTCGGCGCCGCGCGCATGTCGCCCAGGCCAAGTGGTTTCCGGCGGCGGTCGTCGTGCTGCTGCTGACCGCTCGCCGGATGGCGTTGATGGGACCACTGGCGACCGGTCTCGACGGCGGCGAGTGGTTGGCCATCGGGCGCGGTCTGCTTGGCGGGCCGCAGCGGTCGACCGGAGGAGCGTACCCGCCCCTCGTGCCGATCGCGACCATGCTGGCTGCGAATGTCTTTGGCGACCTCACCGCCGTGCGCCTCATGGCCATGGTTTCCTGCCTCGCGCTGCTCGGAGCCATCGCCGGGGTCACCCTCAGCGAGCTCGGACCCTGGGTCGGCGCCCTGGTCGTCGCCGTCATCGGCAGCGCCAGCGCCGTTGTGGAGCCGATGGCTTTTGGAGGATATCCGCAGCAATTCGCACTCGCCGGCATGGTGCTGGCGACATGGGGAACCTCCGCCTGGCTCTTGACCGGGCGCCTGGCGGCGCTCGCAGTCGCGGCGGTGTCACTTTCATTCGTTGCGCTCACGCACCATGTGTACGTGCTACTGGCGTTCGCTGCCGCCGGGATCGCGTGGGGAGCTTGGGCGGCCGCCGGGCAACATCCGGAAACGTTGCTTCGCCGCTCGTGGCCGCTCGCCACCGCCGCTGGGGTCGCCGCGATCCTCGCTGCGCCCACGCTGCGCGCCTTTCTCGATGCCGGGTACACTCCTCCGCTCGGCGCCGTCTTCGATCTCGCCGCAGCCTGGCGCTACAGCGTGCGCGAGGCGATGCCGCTCTGGACCCTCATCGCCGGGCTCGGGCTTTTATCCGCCAGCATGCTGCTCGTGGCCGGCAAGGCAACTCCGCTGGCGTTGACCGCGTTTGGGCTGGCGGCAGCCGGTCTCTTTGCTTTCGTACCATTCGCCGAACCGCGTTCGGCTCCGCCGCTCGTCGCCGGCGCGGTATTTGGGGTCGCGCTGGGTTGGCGGACGCTCCCGCGCCCGAAACCGCGTCTCATGCTGGCGGCGTCAGCGATCGCAGCGACATTGCT
>JADLCW010000068.1 GCA_020847015.1 Thermomicrobiales bacterium
CGGTGACGATCGCGAAAGCCAAGAAGAAAAAGCACCATTGATCGCGGCGCGCTTTACAGCGCCGCGAGCGTGAGCCGGTCGTCAGAGGCGGCTCCTGTTGGAGCCGCCTCTGGCGCCGCCATGACCTCGGAGCGGGCAAACCCGGCGCTAGATCCCGGCGTGCACCGGCTCCGCCGGAGCGGCCGTCGATTCGGGCGCCGCGGCCGCCGTCCGCAGCGGGATCTCCTTCAGAAACAGCGACACGATGAACGCCAGGGCGACGAACGGAATCGCCATCAGGAACACATCGTTCAGGGCGCCGGTGAACGCCGCCAGCACGATCCCCTTGATCGGCTCCGGCAGCGCCTGGATGGCCTGCACGTCGTTGGCGTTCGGCACGGCATGGCCGGCGGCTCCGGGCAGCGCGCCGAACGCATCCGCCATGTGGCTGGCGAGCCGGACGCTGAGCACCGCACCGAACACCGCCGCGCCGATGGCCCCACCGAGCGAGCGGAAAAAGGTCGTCGCGCTGGTGGCCGTGCCCATGTCGCGGAAATCGACCGCGTTCTGCACCGCGGTGACGATGGTGGACATGGTCAACCCAAGCCCGAATCCGAAGGCGAACATCTTCACGGCCACCAGCCAGTAGGGGGTATCGACCTGCAACTGACCCAGCATGAACAGCGCCGCCACCAGCACCGCCGCGCCGATGATGGGGAAGATTTTGTAGCGCCCGGTGCGGGTGATGAGCTGACCGGACCCGATCGAGGTCAGGAACATGCCCCCGATGGTCGGCAGCATCGCCAGTCCGGATTCGGTCGGGCTCATGCCCTTGACCGCCTGCAAGTAGAGCGGCAGGAAGATGATGCCGCCGAACATCGAAGCGCCGGCGAGAAATCCGTAGAGATTGCCCACCGCGAAGATTTGGTTGCGGAACAGATCCATCGGGATGATGGGTTCGGCGGCGCGCAGCTCCACCACCACGAACAGCACCGCCAGCACGAGCGAGGCGAGCAGCAGCGCCAGCGGCCCCGGCGCGAACCAGCCGAACTCCTTGCCCGCGAAGTCGAGATAGAGCAGCAGCGCCGACACGGAGGCCACGATGGTGGCCGCCCCCAGATAGTCGATGGTGTGCTCGCGGCGGACGGTCGGCAGTTTCAGCGCCAGCGTGGTCACGATCAGCGCGACCGCTCCGACCGGCAGATTGACGTAGAAAATCCAGCGCCAGCCGGGACCATCGGTGAAGAACCCGCCCAGCAGCGGACCGGCCACGCTGGCGATGCCGAACACGGCGCCGAAATAGCCTTGATAGCGCCCGCGTTCGCGGGGCGGGATGACATCGCCGATGATGGCCAGTGCGATGGCCATCAGGCCGCCGCCGCCGAGACCTTGCACGGCGCGGAACAGAATCAACTGGAACATGTTCTGACTGAGACCGGACAGCACCGATCCGATCAGGAAGATGACGATGGCCGCCTGAAAAATGAGCCGCCGCCCGTAGAGGTCGGAAATCTTGCCCCACAGCGGGGTCGAGGCGGTGGAGGTCAGCAAATAGGCGGTGATCACCCAGGTCAGCTTGTCCAACCCGCCCAGTTCGCTAACGATGCGCGGCAGCGCGGTGCCGACGATGCTCTGATCGAGCGCGGCCAGCAGCATGCCGGTCATCAACCCGGCCAGCACGACCAGAATCTGGCGGTGGGAGAGATACGTATGAGGCTGCGGCTCGGACGCCGCGTTCCTCCCGACCGGAGCCGCCTGAGGTCGCGCGACTGTTTGCTGGTTCGCCATCCGCCGTCTCCCCGCTCCCGTCGTTCACTGCGCCGAGGGCGCACGATCCATGCCCGTTCGTTTCCCAACCAACCGGTTGGTCGGGAGTCCGACCGCGGACTATACTGTCCGCCAGAGGGTCGCGTCAAGCCTGCCGCGGGCAGGCAATCGATCGGGAGCGGTATGGCAGCAGCGGTCGCATCGGGGGTTTCGCCGGTCGCCTCGGATGGCAAGGGGCGCATCTTGCGCGAGGCGCGTTCGTTGTTCACCGCCCATGGGTACATGGCGGTGTCCATGCAGCAGATCGCCGACGCCGCCGCGGTCAACAAGGCCACGCTGTACCATCATTTTCGCGATAAAGAAGAGTTGTTCGTCGCCGTCATGCGCGAGGAGTTCACCGGCGCCCGAGCCGTCATCGCCGCCGAGCTGGATGCGGGGGGGCCGCTGCGGGAGCGTCTGGCGCGGGTGGCGCGGGTGATCCTCGCCGGTCGCCAAACCGATCTCAGCCGCCTGACGACCGATCTGCGCGAACACGTCTCCGAGGAGCGCCGCGCCGCGCTGATGGCGCAGTGCGGGCACCCCTGGGATGTCATCGAGCCGGCGATCGCCGAGGCCGTCGCATCCGGCGATCTGCGCGACCGCGATCCGCAGGCGTTGACCCAGTTGTTCCTCGGCATGGTCTGGAGCGCGCTGTGGCGAGCGAAGCACGGCGCGCCGGTTCGCCAAGACCCGGACGCGTTGGCCGCCCTCATCGTCGAGGTGTTTTTCGATGGCGCCGCGCCATGTGCGGCGTGCGCCGTCGCCACCGATGGCGACCCCGCGCGCTAGCGCCGCTTCGCGTCTGGTTCCGACCTGGGTCGCGTGTCGTCAGATGGAGAACCGGATTCCAGCCAGGCGCGGAAGTTCGGGGCGACCAGCGCGATCCGCCATTCGTCCATGACATCGCGCGCCATCGCTCGGGTGGCCCCGGCCAGCGGCCCGGCCGCCAGGCACTGTTCGAGCAGCCACCCCTCGAAGTCATCCGGCTCCGGATCGTTCGCCACCGCGCCTTCCAGCAACTCGCGCTTGATGCGCATGCCCAGCGCATCCGGCGTGGTGTCGCGTTTGCGTCGTTTGCGCCGCCCTTCGGAGGCCGACATCGCTTCCAGCAGACGAGCGCACACGACGGCTGGCCGCAGCGCGAGATCGGTTTCCGGCTCGGCGGTCATGAGGTCGCCACGATGCGCACGGGCATCGGCGCGGCCGGCGCCTCCGGTCGCGCAAAATCGCGCTCCAGCGCCGCCATATCGAGTTCCATGCTGCCCAGATCGGCCAGCGGGATGTCGGCCGGACTCCAGGCGCGCAGGGTCGCCAAGGCTTTCAGATAGCCGCGACAGGTGTCGCAGGTTTCGACCCGCCGCGACTCGCCGGCGCCCTCCGGAATCAGCGCTCCCAGGCGCTGATGGTCTGTTTCCCCACAGAAGGCGCAGACGAAGGTGGGCAACCCCCAATCGGCGCCGCAGCGGCTGCAGCGCAAACGGCGGGCGCGCTCCAGACCGCGATGCTCGGCGATGGTCGCCCAGGCGCCGCAGCAGGGACAGGCGCCGGCATGCCAGTCGCCCGGGACGGCCCCGCCCCATTGGGCGCGCAGGGCGCGCAGCAGCGGCATCGACGCCAAGGCGAGCACGGTGCTCAGCACGGCCGGATCGACACCTAACCGGATCGCCTGCGCGGCGAGTTCGTCGGGATCGCCGGCGATCGCCGCCGCCAGCAGCGCGGGCGGGTCGAACCCGGTCGCGGCGGTCGCCGTGGCAAGCGACGCCGCCTCGGGTCCCGCTTCGGCGGCGACCGCGCACAATCGCCGCAGCCAATCGTCGAGCGCCGCGGCATCGAGCGGGATGACGGCTTCGGTCAGCAGCGGCGCTCCCGGAGCGCGCTCCGGAGCGAGACGGGTCGCCGCCGCGGCGGCGACCCAGACCGGATTCGCCGCCTCCTCCAGCACGAGATCGTAGAGCGCCAACCAGGGAGCCGCCTCCGGACGCTCGCTGAGGAGCGCGCGCAAGGCGGCATTGGCGGAAGACAGGGCGGTCATGGGCGGTCGGTTGCCTCGGGCGGCAGAGCGCCGCCTACGCGGGGAGCAGCGCCTCGCTGCCCCCGCCGCTAGGGTGCGGCCGGCGTGGCCCCCGGCGTGGCTCCGGCGGTCGGCGTGCCGCCTGCCGGGCTGGGCAGGGGAGGCATCACGATCGGCAGCGACGGTGTCGGCAGCGGTTCGATCGGACCCAAATCGGCCGGTGTCGCCGGACCGCTGGATGCCGGCAGATCGTCGGGGGTTTGGAAGAAGATGCTCTCGATGCGCGGCGCCTGGAGCAACACCACCGGGTTGCCGTGGTTGCCGACATCCGCTCCCGGCGCGCCGCCGCGCACCCGCGCCGCCTCCGGACCGCAGCCGGCCAAGGTCAGCATTGCGATGCCGGCCGCCAGTGTCAGACCGGCGCGGCGGGGCCAGGTTCGCCGCAGACCCGCCCCGGCGCTCACGCCACCGCCTCGGCGGCGAGGACGATGACCGCGCGAAGCACGAAGCTGCCGACCAGCACCAGCACCGCCGCCAAGGGCAGCGTGGCGGCCCCGATCAGGCGCGGTCGGAGATGGGCGTACAGCGGCACGAGGATGCCGAGCAGCACCGTGCCGACCAACAGGGCGATGCCCCAGCCGTTGCCGAGCACCGCCCAGCCGATCGCGCCCAGCGATGCGACCATGATGGCCAGCACCACCAGTTCGATGATCATGCTGTAGCTGTCCATCTGGGAGAGCCAACTGATGGCCTGGCGGTCGCGACCCCAGCCGACCAGGATCATGGCCGCGGCTCCGGCCGACACGCCGGACATCAGGAAGAGCAACCCCAGCAAGGTGGTGTCGCCCCACAGCGGGCGGTTGGAGTTGGCGGCGAGCAATCCGGTGTAGCTGGCCATGAACAACCCGAGGATGCCGGTGATCGCCGCGATGATGTTGCCGAGCGCGCCCTCAGTGAGCACGGCGAGTCCGCGCGGCAGCATTCCGCCCCGGGCGAACGCGCCGATCAGCGAGAGGAACACGAACAGGGCGAGGAGGCTGATGATCCAGGTGCCGTACGACATCGGCGACCACCACTTGAACATCACCCCGCCGGCGTCCGACTGGAAGAGCATGTGCCAGAACCGCCCCGGTTGGGTGAGATCGATGATGAGCAACGGAGCGCAGACGGCCAGGGTGATGACGGCGATGGCGTAGCCGCGGCGCAC
>JADLCW010000069.1 GCA_020847015.1 Thermomicrobiales bacterium
CCGTGCGCAGCACGAGCACCCCGTTGAACACCCCCAGCGCCATCGCCAGCACGAACGACGCCAGAATCGCCGCCCAGATGCTCCAGCCGAATTCCACGCTGAGCAGCGCGATGGTGATGCTGCAGGCTCCGATGATCGACCCTATCGAGAGATCGAACTCGCCGCCGATCATCAGCAGCGCGACGGTGACGGCGAGGATGCCCAGTTCGGCCGCGACCTGCAGGTAGCTGGCGGTGCCGCGCAGCGTGAGAAACCCGGTGCGACCGGCGACCAGGGCGAAGAACACCCAGACCGCGATCGCGCCGGTGACCGCGCCCATCTCTGGCCGAACGAACAATCGCCGCAGCGGATTGATCCGGGCGACGCGCTCGTCGACCGCGATCGGGGCGGCTTCCTGTGTCGCGCTCATGGCATGGTCCAGTTGGGCGCCGTCGACCAACCGTCGATGAATGGGAACCCGGGCGCCGGCAGCCGTGGCTCGCCGACGTCCGGGTCCGCGGCGCCCGCTAGCGAGTGCCCGCCTCGGCCAGGGAGATGACGCGCTCGGCGTTCTCCTGGGTGACGAAGCCGGGACCGGTCATCAGCACCGGGTTGGCGACCGTGTTCAGATTGGTGTTGTACAGCGTCAGCAGCACGATCGGCAGATACCCCTGCAGGTACTGCTGCTGATCGATGGCGAACAGCATCTTGCCGTCGCGGATGGCTTCCAGCACTTCCGGCGACAGATCGAAGGTGGCCAGCTTGACCGTGTCGGTCTTGCCGGCGGACGCCAGCGCCGCCAGCGACGGAGCGGACCCGGTGGGGCCGAGCGCCAGGATGCCGTTGATAGTGTCGTCGGTGGCCAGCTTGGCCTCGATCCGCTGCTGCGCGCCGGTCGGGTCGGCCAGATCGACCGCCAGCACCTCGACCTTGCCGCCGTTCTCGGCCATGGCGTCGGTGAAGCCCTGGCAGCGCGCGTCGAGACCGGCGTTGCCCACTTCCTGGTTGACGCACAGCGCGTTGGTTACACCGGCTTCGGCCATCCGCTCGCCGCCGCCGAACCCTGCCTCATATTCGGTCTGCCCGACATGAATCAGAGCGCCCAGCTCCTTCGAGACATCGGAGCCGGAGTTGATGGTGATGACCGGGATGCCGGCCGCCACCGCCTGCTTGATAGAGGGGCCGAGCGCCTCGGCGTCCGGCACGGAGACGACCAGCCCGTTCGGGTTGGTGGCCACGGCGGCGTCGATCAACTGCGCCATGGCCACCATGTCGAAGGTGGTCGGCGCGTTGTAGTCCACCTGCACGCCCATGTCCTCGGCGCCCTGAGCGACGCCCTTCTGCACCACCGACCAGAACGGATCGGAGGCTTGCCCGTGGGTGACCACCACGAAATGCAGACTGGAGCGATCGGTCGCTTCCTGACCGAGCGCGCGGGTTCCGAATCCGACCATGGCCACCATCGCCACGGTCAGGATGGCGAGCAACCGTCCGAAGCGCGACATCGTCTCCTCCTGTTGCCTCATGACGCATCCCGGGTCGGCGTCGACCCGGCCGGACGACGAACCCGCGCCCGATCCAAAAAGCGGCCGGCGCTCGACCGCTTCCGAATGCGCCGGCGTCCGGCGCAACGCTGCGGGATCGTCCGCGCGATCATAGCGCACCTTTGGCCGCTCCGCTCCGTCGCGGGCGCCCGATTGACAGCCGGGCCGGGCGATTCAGCTACACTTGCATGTTTGGACGAATAGGAGGATATCCGCCGATGGCCCAGCTCTCATCATTTGACGTCGTTTCCGATTTCGACGCTCAGGAATTCCGCAACGCGCTCGATCAGACCCAGCGCGAAATCGCCACCCGCTTCGATCTGAAGAGCACCGGGACGACCATCGAGCACAAAGGCGACGAACTGACGATCGTCACCGACTCCGAAGCCACCCTGCGCTCCGTGCACGATGTGTTGGAGTCCAAGCTGATTCGACGCAGTCTGTCGCTGAAGATCCTCGACTACGGCGAGGAGGAGCCGGCTTCCGGCGGCAAAACCCGTCAGATCGTCAAACTGCGCAAGGGCATCCCGGAAGATCTCGCCAAGCAGGTGACCAAGCGCATCCGCGACGAGTTCAAGAAGGTCACCCCGCAGATTCAGGGCGACGCCATCCGCGTGCAGGCCAAGAACAAGGACGACTTGCAGGCGGTCATCGCCGCCCTCAAGACCGCAGACTACCCGGTGGCGCTGCAGTTCACGAATTATCGGTAACGCGAGCGATCGAGCAGGAATGACTACGGCGAGAGCCGCTGGTTGCGAACAGCGGAATTGTCGTCGCCTCTCCTCGGCCGTTCGCCTCGCCCCCACAGGAGCCCCACGTGACCGACACGCTCTCCCGCACCTTCCACATCGTCACCCTCGGTTGCTCCAAGAACCGGGTCGATTCGGACGGCATGGCGCATCTGCTGCGCGGCCGCGGCATGCAGCCCGCCGCCGCGCCCGAGGCGCGCGTCGTCATCGTCAACACCTGCGGCTTCCTCGGCGCCGCGCGCGACGAGTCGGTCGGGGTCATTCAGGAGATGCTGGACGCCCGCCAGCCCGGACAAGTCGTCATCGCCGCCGGCTGCATGCCCGCGCTGGGCGACTACGCCAGCGACATTCCGACCGGGGTCGATCGGGTGCTGACCACCCGCGAGTGGTTCCGCATCGGCGAGGTGGTCGGCAATCTGCTGGGCGAGCGGGTGGAACCGGAATCGGCCGGTTGCCAGGGCATGCTGACGACCTTCTCGCCCACGGAAGCTGGCCCGTCCGCCTACGTCAAGATCGCCGATGGCTGCGATCACAACTGCCACTTCTGCACCATCCCCAGCATCAAGGGGCGGCAGATGTCCAAGCGGCCGCTGCATGTGATGGCCGAAATCGTCGATCTCGTCGCGCGCGGCACGCAGGAGATCGTGCTCGTCGCGCAGGACACCATTCGCTACGGAGCCGATCTCGGCATCAAGCACGGATTGCCGCAACTGCTGGAGAGCATCGCCGAGCAGGTGCCGAATTTGCCCTGGCTGCGGATGCTCTACATCTACCCCAGCCCGCTGACGCTGCGCATGGTCGATGTGATGGCTCAGCACGACGCGCTGCTGCCCTATCTGGACATGCCCATTCAGCATGCCGACCGCACGGTGCTGCGGACCATGAACCGCCCCAGCGATATTGACATGACGCTTCGGCTAATCGACCACGCCCGCACGAAGCTGACCGACCCGGTGCTGCGCACGACACTGATCGTCGGCTACCCGGGCGAAACCGACGCCCAGTTTCAAACCCTGTACGACTTCATCGCCGCGCAGGAGCTGGATCACGTCGGCGTGTTCACCTGGTCTCCGGAACCGGGCACGAAAGCGGTCGAGCTGGATTTGCCGCGCGTGCCGCCGGCGATCGCCGAGGAGCGACGCAACGCCATCATGGAGGTGCAGCAGGGCATCAGTCTGAAAAAGAACCGGGCGCTGGTCGGCCAGACGCTGCAGGTGCTGATTGAGGCGGTGGGTGAGGCGGAAGACGACCGCGGCAATAGCGAACCGATCTCGGTCGGGCGGGCGCGCCGCCACGCGCCGGAAGTCGACGGCATGGTGTTCGTGCCGGGCGAACGGCCGGTCGGCGAGTTGATCGAGCTGGAGATCGCCGAAGCGACCCCCTACGATCTGTGGGCCTACGCCCCGGGCGTGGAGCGCCGCGCCGCGCGCCCGAACGACACCCACGCTGCGACCGGCCGCGCCATTCGCAAGCGCGCCAAGACGCGCCGCGCCATGACGAACCGACCCGAGCGACGCGGCGGCCGCCCGCTGCCGGTCATCCAACCCGCCGCCGACTGAGGATGCGGGGACTGCCGGACCGGGCGGGCGAAGAACGACCCGGCGCCGACGCCGACCCCGAACGCACCCGGCGGACGCACCCGCAACACGAACGGCGGCGCCTGGCCGCGACCGGCTCCCCCATCCGCTGGCGCTCGCCGCGCTCGCGGCGCGTACACCATGGCGACGTCGCGCTCGCGGCGCTCGCAGTCACGTCATCCCGCGCGCCCTCCGTGTCATCCTGGGTGGAGAGACACAGGCTCAGTGTTGGGTTTCCGACGGATCGGGGTAGAGGAAGGGCAGGCGAGCGCGCGCATCGACCATGGTGAAGCGCCAGTCGATCCCGACCCGGTCGGCGTTGCGCGCCTCGGTCCAGGCGGCGGCCTCCCGGGCCAAGGTCGCGTGGTCGGGGATGCGCCGGGCGAGACATTGCCGCGCCAGCACCGACCATTCGCG
>JADLCW010000070.1 GCA_020847015.1 Thermomicrobiales bacterium
CTGTTCCTGCCGTTCGCCGGCTACTACTTCGGCTTTGAGTTGTTCGCATTTTCGGCAACCTACGGCGTGACCCTGATGGGCGGGGTGCTCTCCTGGCTGTTCATCATCCAGGCGATCGTTATCGCCTCGCTGTTCATTGGCGCGGCTTACTACGCGTGGCTCGGCTTCCTGCGCATCCCGGGCTCTGAATCCCAGCAGCGCTGGGTGCCGGCGTTCAACATTATGTTGATCGTCGGATTTATGGTGTGGGCAACCCCGCACACCATGGCGGCGAGCATCGAGGAGTCGACCGGCGGCTTCCATCCGCTGCTCGGTGCGCTTGGTTTGATGGCGCCGAAAATGATCGCGGTGACCGTGATCCTGCTCGTGCTGTACGTCAGCTATCTCCTGTACCGCCATGCCGGCCGTATTCTTACCGTGCCATGGGCGAAGGTCGGCTCCGCCGTGCAATGGGGACTGATTGCGCTCACCGGCGTGGCAATCGTCGCGCTCGGCGTTTACGGTTATTTCGCGCCTGCGCACATCCGCATTCTCACGTCGATCTGGCAGATTGTCGTGCTCATCGGCGGCATCGTCGTCACGTTCGTCCTCGATCAGTTTCTGCTGAGCGGCGCACGCACGGAGGCCGCGGTTCGCTGGGGTACGATGCCGCGGCGCGGCCAGTACGTGCTCGTCGCGCTGGCCTTCATCATCGTGTGGCTGATGGGGTTGATGGGCTACGCCCGCAGCGCGGTGCGGCTCAACTGGCACATATTCGGCATCATGGAGGACACCTCAGCCGGCGCTGGTCTGCCTTCGCTTGGTGAGGCCGCGATTGTGATCACCGCGATTACGCTGATTTTCTTCGTACTGCTCGCCGGCTCGTTCGCGATCTCGGGGCTGAGCGCCGGGCCGAAGGGATCTCACGGTTCCGCGCGTGGTTTGGCGGCAGCGAGTTGAGAGGGGATCGACGATGGCGGCTACGAGGACCCTTCGGCGCGTTGTCACACCGGTTATCCCGGCGCTGGTCGTGCTTGGCTTTTTCGTATGGTTCTCCAACTGGATCCCGCAAACGCGGTGGGAGCCGCCGCGCGCACGTACGATCAGTGCGCAGATGACACCGGCCGACTTGGCCCGCGTCGGCGCGGTTCTGGTGCGCGAGCGCGGCTGCCTGACCTGCCACACGCTCGAACCCGGCGCCGGCGTCAAGGGTCAGGGGCGCGGCCCCAACTTCGTCGGCATCGCCGCCCGACGCGCAACCGGAGTTCCCGGCGGGCCGTCTGACCTGGTCGCTTATCTGACCCAGAGCCTCTACGACCCGGGCGCCTATCTGGTCGAGGGCTACGCCAACATCATGCCGGCCTCGCATCGGCCGCCCGCCAAGCTCGGCTACGAGGAAACCACGGCGGTGGTCGACTATCTCATGTCGCTGGGCGGAACGCCTGCGGTCAAGGTTGGCGACCTATCGCGGCCGCCCACGGAGACAGCGCGCGTGCCGTCCGCCGCGCCGGCCACTGCCGCAACCACCGTGACCGATGCGACGGCGATTCTCGAAAAGCACAATTGTCTCGGCTGTCATGCCCTTAAGGCCGGCGAAGATCGCCCCGGTCCGCCGTTTGTGCTCGCAAGTTTGCGTGAGAGCGCGGCGCTGCGCGGTGTGAGCCTCGACGCCTATCTGATCGAGTCGATCATACAGCCGCGCGTCTTCGTCCGAGGGAATTTTCCGCTCGACCTGATGCCCGACGATTATGGCGCACAACTCACGGCAGGCGAGTTGCACGCCATCATCTCCTATCTCTCTGCGCCGGAGCATAAGCAATGATGGGCCGGGTCATCAGAAATCTGCCGTTGCCGACCGGCGCATTCCTCGTTCTCGCCGCGGCCTATATCGCGCTCAAGTTGATACGGCCGGTAATCCCCGGCAGCGTCATTCTTCTTTACATGGGCTTCGTCCTCGCCGGGGTCGTCATTCACCTCACGCTGACCGACGATCGCATCCGGCGCTTTCGCGACTTCTTCGTACCCGCCGCCGGCGAGGGAAGAAGCCTTTCGCTGCAACGCTACGGCCTGTTGCTGGTCATCCCACTCGTGCTCGCCTGGGGCGTCTATGACGCGACGCGGCTACGCTACGCGCCGCCGGTCGAAATTTTCCAGCGCCATCCGACCGCTGGCGATGAGGTTCTGGGCCGGATCAAAGTACCAGACTGGGCGGCGAGTCCGGCGCGCTGGAGCGCCGAGACCATCGCCAAGGGCAAGACCGTCTATGCCGCCAATTGCGCCGTCTGCCATGGCGACAATCTGGACGGCCTAGGACCCGCCGCGGAGGGATTCCGTTACCCAATCCGGCCCGCCAATTTCCGCGATGCCGGGACGATCGCTCAACTCACGCTGCCTTACATGTATTGGCGCCTGACTACCGGCGGCATTCAGAACCAGTTCAACAGTGCCATGCCGCGCTGGGTGGCGCCAGCGGAGGCGCCGAACGCCGCGACGGTGCACAGCTATGACCTGACACCCGACGAGGCGTGGCAGGTGATCACGTATCTCTACAAGGCGACCGGCTTCGAACCGCGGCAAGAGTCGGCAGTCGTTGATCACACCGCCCACTGAGAATGACCGATGAACGATCATCCCGATAGCAAGAACGAGCAGTCTTCAGGCCTGACCCGGCGCGCGCTGTTGACCGGCACGGGTGGTCTCGCCGCTGCTGGTGCAGCGGCCGCTGCGACC
This sequence comes from Thermomicrobiales bacterium, assembly GCA_020847015.1. Lineage (GTDB taxonomy): Bacteria > Chloroflexota > Chloroflexia > Thermomicrobiales > UBA6265 > CADCWF01. The sequence continues at coordinate 2,710 of JADLCW010000070.1, forward strand.
ACCGCCTTTGCTGCGGAGCCGAGCCTATTGGGCAAAGCGCTGGTGCCCGCCATTCGGGTCGATAATCCGCTGGAATACTATCCCGATCGGGCGTGGGAGAAGGTCTACCTCGACCAGTACGCCTATGATCGCAGTTTTACCTTCATCTGCGCGCCGAACGATACGCACATGTGCCGCGTGCGCGCGTTCGTCCGTAACGGCGTCGTCACGCGGCTTGAGCAGAACTACGACCACCAACGCTACAGGGACCTCTACGGTAACCAGGCGACGGCGGCTTGGAACCCGCGCATGTGCCTGAAGGGCTTCACCATGCATCGGCGCGTGTACGGGCCGTACCGGGCCAAGGGGCCGATGATCCGGGCGGGCTGGAAGCAGTGGGCCGATGACGGCTTTCCTTCGCTCTCCGACGACCCTGCGTTGCGAACCAAGTACAAGTTCGATTCACGCGGCACCGACGGTTTTGTCAGGATGTCGTGGGACGAAGCAACCACCTACTTGGCGAAAGGTTTAATTGCGATCGCCCGCACCTACAGCGGGGCCGAGGGCCGCCGGCGTCTAATCGAGAAGGACGGCTACCCGGAAGACATGCTGGAGCACTGGGAAGAAGCCGGCACGCGAGTCATGAAACTGGGCAGTTCATTGCCGCTGCACGGCATTATCGGCAAGTTCGGCATCTTCCGTTTGGCGAACCTGCTTGGCCTGCTTGACGCCCACGTGCGCGGCATCAGCCCGGATCACGCCAAGGGCGCGCGGGAGTGGTCGGAATACACTTGGCGCGGCGACCAGGCGCCTGGGCAACCGTTCGTGCACGGACTGCAGACATCGGAGATCGATCTCAACGATCTGCGCTTCACCAAGTTCACCGTCCAGGTTGGCAAAAACCTGGTCGAGAACAAGATGCCCGAAGCGCACTGGCTGATCGAGCTCATGGAGCGCGGCGGCCGGATCGCGGTCATCGCGCCCGAGTACAATCCCACGGCCACCAAGGCCGACTATTGGATTTCGGTTCGGCCGGGGCTTTCGGACACAGCGATCTTCCTCGGCGTCACCCGGATGCTGATGGAGCAGCGCTGGTACGACGAGGACTTCGTCAAGAAGTTTACCGACTTCCCGCTGCTCGTGCGCACCGACACCCTCAAGCGGCTCAGACCCCAGGAGGTGATTCGGGATTATCGTAACGCGGATATCTCCCAAGGCCCGAGTTTCGTCATCCAGGGCATGACAGCGGAGCAACGCGAGCGCGTTGGCGACTTCGTCGTGCGCGATCTCGGCTCGGGGGTGCTCGTTCCGATCAGCCGCGACGACGTCGGCAAGCAACTCGCCGCCAAGGGCATCGACCCGGCGCTCGAATGGCGCGGCCAAGTGACCCTGGTTGATGGCAAAGTCGTCGAGGCGATGACGGTGTGGGAGATGTACAAGATCCATCTCCGCGACTACGACCTCGACACCGTCGCCGACATCTGCGGCGCACCCAGGGATCTGATCGAGCAGCTGGCCAAGGACTTCGGGCGGCGGTTCTGGGACCCCGACTTCGTTGGCAAGCCGCGCGAGGCCTATCCCATCGCCATTCATTACGGCGAGGGGCTCAACCCCTATTTCCACGCCACGCTGCACAACCGGGCGACCCTGCTGCCGCTGCTGCTGGTCGGCTCGATCGGCATTCCCGGCTCGGGGGCGCATACCTGGGCCGGCAACTACAAGGGCGCGCTGTTCCAAGGCTCGTCGTGGTCCGGTCCCGGTGTGGGCGGTGCCTATGTCAAGGAAGATCC
>JADLCW010000071.1 GCA_020847015.1 Thermomicrobiales bacterium
AGTTCGCCGCTCTTCAGCCGATCGACGGTCCAGTCGGCGATCTCCTGTGACGAGGTTTTTCCGTCTGCTTCGGCCTGGCGTACGAGATCCATCGGGTTGGCGTCGAACTGCGGGTAGAACGGCATCCAACCTGTGCGCACCGACATGGACGTCAGGTCGATGGCGTGCCCGTGCGCCCAACGCGCATTCTCGGGCACGGTCGCGTAGTCGGTGAAATCGCCCTCGTAGCGCCATTGGTCGCTATGAACGTAGTGCCAGATCGGCGTCTGCTGGAGCCGAGCCGGCTTGGTCCAGTCTTGGGCCATCGCGAGACTCGTCCACGGCGCGACCAAGGCGAGCTTCTCCTGCCCGACGTAGTGGTTCATGCCGCCGCCGTTGCGACCGCAGCAGCCGCACAGCAGCAGCGCCGTGATCGGCGCGCGGTAGGCAAGGTTGTTGTAGTACCAGTGGTTGACGCTGGCGCCGACGATGATCATCGTGCGCCCTTCAGTGATCTCGGCGTTGGCGGCGAATTCGCGCGCCAGCCGGGTCACGGTTTCCCGTCCGATGTCGGTGTAGCGCTCTTGCCAGGCGGGCGTGAAGGGCCGCGGATCGTCGTAGCTGGTCGGGTAGTCGCCCGGCAGCCCGCGGCTGACGCCATGCTCCGCGAAGAGCAGATCGAGAATGGTGGTGACGGGCACGCGGCCGCGGTCGGTGTCGAGATATTTGACCGGCACGCCGCGCACCGGCTCCGTGCCGCCGGCGAAATCGTGGAAGGCGACCTGCAGCACGTCGTCGTGCCGATCCAGGAAACTCAGCAAGGGATCGATCGGCGTGTCGTCCAACCCGTCTTCCGATTTGAGATTCCAGTGACCCGGCTCCTGCTGCCAGCGGTACCCGACGGAGCCCTTGGGCATGCGCGGCGCATCGTGCTGCTCGTCGTAGACCAGGAATTTCCAGTCGCCCTGGTCGACATCCCGATAGCGCTCGACTCGATTGGCGCGCACCAAGCGACCGGGGCGGAAGGCGTCGTCGCCCGGTTCGAGCGCGACCAGGAACGGGCAATCGGTGTAGCGCTTCAGGTAGTCGACGAAATAGGGCACCTGCCGGTCGACGTAGAATTCCTTGAGGATGACATGGTTGACCGCCATCCAGAGCGCGGTGTCCTGGCCGGCCTGCACGGGAATCCACCAGTCCGAGTACTTCGCCACCTGGCTGAAATCGGGGGCGATGGTGACGAACTTGGCGCCGGCATAGCGCGCTTCCGAGATGAAATGGACATCCGGCGTGCGCGTCATGCTGAGATTGGAACCCATCGAGATGATGTATTTGCTGTTGTACCAGTCGGCGCTCTCGCAGACGTCGGTCTGGTCGCCCCAGATCTCGGGGAAGGCGTTCGGCAGATCGGCGTACCAGTCGTAGAAACTCATGTTGACGCCGCCGAACAATTGCAGGAAGCGAGAACCGGCAGCGTAGGAGAGGAAGGACATCGCCGGGATGGGCGAGAAGCCGGAGACGCGATCTGGTCCCCAGCGCTGCGCGGTGTACAGGCAGGAAGCGGCAATGATGTCGAGCACCTCGTCCCAGGTGGTGCGACGGAAGCCGCCCATGCCGCGCACCCGCTGGTAGCGCGTGCGCTTGGCGTCGTCCTCGACGATCGAACCCCAAGCGTCGATCGGATTGGCGAACTTGGCCCGCGCGGCGCGCCACTGATCCAGCAGCGCGCCGCGCGCGTACGGATACTTCACGCGGATCGGGCTGTAGACGTACCAGGAGGCGGCGATGCCGCGTTGGCAGCCGCGCGGCTCGTACGGCGGCAGCTGGGATTCGAGCATCGGATAATCGACTTGCTGCATCTCCCAGGTGATTATGCCGTCCTTGACATACACGCCCCACGAGCAGCCGACGGTGCAATTGACGCCGTGGGTGCTGCGGATCACGTTATCGTACTGCCAGCGGTTACGGTAGAACTCCTCCCACTGGCGCGCTTTGGGGTTGATCAGATCCTGAATCCAGCTCATTTCGCTTGCCCTCGATTCCGCTCCGGGCGCCCCCGGTCTCGTTTCACCTGGCGTCACCGCCGCGCGGCGGCCACCATGTTCTTGCGCACGGAGCGCACGCGTTTACGCCAGATCAGTTGCGCCAGCACGAGCAGGATCGCGGCGCCGACGACAGCAAACAGCGCGAGCTGCAGCACGGTGTTGGCCGGCCGGCCGATGACTGCGGCCTGTGTGAGAAACGCGCGGATGTCGGCGCGCTCTTGCGGAGTCATCGGGTGCGCCGACCAGACCGCGGACATCGTTTGCGTCGGCGGGTTGGCGAGGAACGCATCGAGTCCCGCTTCACCGAACTTGCTGACGCTTTGCGTGAGGTCGGGACCGAGTTGTCCCCCGCCCAGCGCGCCGACGCCGCCGGCGCTATGGCAGGCGATGCAGGCCGACCCGCCGGCGCTGAAGCGCGCGTTGCCGATGAAGAGTTCTTTGCCGTGCTCCGCGTTGCCGGGCAGAAGCGCAGCCGCCACCGGGGAGGCCGCCGGCGCGCCGCCGCCGGTTTGCGTCGCCAGGTAATCGACGATCTGCTCGACCTGGGCGCGGGTCAGCCCCAGATTGGGCATCGGCACCGGAAACTGCGCATCCAGTTCCTTGGCGATGGGATCGCCGCTGGCGCGAACTTTTTCCGGATTTTCGATCCAGGAGATCAGCCAGTTGCGATCGCGGCGTTCGGTGACGCCTTGCAGATCGGGGCCGACCAACACCCCGCCGCCGATGGTGTGGCAGCCGACGCAATATTGCTGAAAGAGCTGCTTTCCTTCGGTGACCGCATCGGCCTGCGCGATCTCGTGCGGCGCGTCCGATGCCGATCCGCTTTGGACGGCGAGCACACCGGCGATCGCCGCGCCCAGCGCGATCGCCAGGATTGCGACACGGAGCGAGATGCGCGACAGCGCTCGCGCCCGGGATGTCGGAGTGGTTGCTTCGTCTGGTGGGTTTCGCATGATTCACTCGATCCGGGTGTTATCGACGACACGCCAGACTCGACTACCGAGGGGCGGCGCTGGCCGTGTCAGCCGGGGAGCGGGACGCCGGTCTGCGTGGCGACATACGCCAGTACGTCCGCAACGTGAAGAAACTGACGTTCTTCGCCCGTCTCCATCGACCGCACGCGCCAGCGCCATTGCGTCTCACCGCCTTCGCCGCGCGAGCGCAGCGCCAGGACGATGATGAACGTCGCCGTCGCATCGCCCCCGGTCTCGCCGCGGTGGCCCGGCTGGGTCGGTTCCTTTTTGCCATGTTGGTCTTTCATGCCTCTTACACGTCTTCGCGCAATTCGCGCTGCGGCAATCGAGTGGCGCGCCCGCAGCAATGCCGAAGTCCCGCGCCGCCTCCGAGATTGGACGCTGGCGATCACACGACTGGCGCGAGCGGTCGACCTCTCGTCCCGTCGGGGTTGATGGGTCACGCTTGTAGGTCATCGATGTTTCAGTGGGCTTACAGGAATGCGCGGGGAGCGCGGTCAGTGGATTTGCGCGCGGAAAGCACGCGCGACGCGCTCAGTCCGCCGGATCGAGCCGGATGCGGCGCGCCAACGCCTCCGTTTCGGGAGGCGGAGTCATGGAGAGTTCCCGCTGGAGGATCTGGCAAAAGAGTTCGTACTGCTGCAGCGCCTCGATGCGCCGCCCGGCGTCCGCCAGGCACTTAATGAGGCGATGCTCGGCGGTTTCGCGGAGCGGGTCGG
>JADLCW010000072.1 GCA_020847015.1 Thermomicrobiales bacterium
CGATGCCATAGGTGTTGACGATGCCAAGCAGAATGACGATGAAGGCGCCGGTCGGGCCGGCGATCTGCACCATGCTGCCGCCGAGCAAGGCGACGATAAGACCAGCGATGATGGCGGTGTAGAGTCCCTGCTCCGGTTTGACCCCCGAGGCGATGGCGAACGCCATCGACAGGGGAAGCGCGACGACGCCGACAATGACCCCGGCAACGATATTTGGGATCCACTGGGCGCGGTCGAGCAGCCCAGCCCGCTTGGCCTGGCGAATGGCGATCATTTGGCGCCCGCTCCCGGAACTCCCCCACCCGCCCCATGCCGTGCGGCACACGGCGAGACAGTCCCGCCGGGGGCATCCGCAAGCGCAACGTCGTGCTGGCGATGCTTCAATAATACGCGACAGGGCGACAGCGGAGCGGGCGCAGGTTGCCCCTCCGCCGAGGACGAGCATCCAAAGCCCGGGTCAGCCGTGGCCGCCGAGCCACGGGTGGCGGGCGCGAAACCGCGCCGCCTGTTCGGGGCTTACCATGTGGACCCAAGCGAGGTAGCCGCGGGCGTAGTTCAGCGCGTCCTTGCCGATCCGCTCGCTCATCACATCGAGGCCCTCGGTTTCACAATGGTGGAGAAAAGCACGAAAACGGCGCAAGTCCGGGCGCGGCACGCGTGGTTCACTTCCATTCACCACCAGCCCGGTCACTACCTGTCGCCCGCCCGCCCGCATGACGCGCGTCTTGGCCTCGTTGACGTGAAACCCATAGGCCTGGATGATGCGCCGGGTTTCTCGAATGAGCGTATCCACCGGAGCTCTCGAATTGCCGGCGGAAAACACCAGATCATCCGCATAGCGGGTGTAGGTAAATCCCAATCGGCGCCCCAGCGTGCGTGCGTCCTCATCGAGATCCCAGCAGATGGCATTCGCCAGCACCGGGGATGTGCATGCGCCTTGCGGTAAACCACCGCGCCCCGCAACGACAAGGGTCCGATGGCCGCGCGGCCGGACGGTCGCTGCCACATCTGAAGTCAGGGACGCGAGAATCCTCGCTGCTTCGTGCGTGCAACCGGCGCACTCGAATGCGCGGTGAATCTGCCCAAACCGCACGGCGGAGAAAAAATCCGCAAGATCGATGCGTACGACGATCGGGCGTCCGGTGTGACAGGCCGCGTTAACGCGCACCGACATGCCCAAGCGAAACGCGGTTGCCGCCGGGTGAACCGGGAAATGGGGGCCGATCGCGGCGAGAATTCGCCGCTGGGCCGCCGCCAGTCGCGGGATCGGCGTCGAGATGAGCCGAAAACCTCCCTGCCGCTTCGGGATCAGGGTTCGCCGATACCATCCGCCTCGTGGCGCTTCCGTTCGCCAGGCGATCGCGCGAATCTCCTCGATGTCCAGCCCCGTCATCCGCGCGACGTCGTCGGCGCTATCTAGTGATCTGAAATCGAGCGGCTCCACAAACCCGTCTCCCGAGCGGACTCGAGCATCCCCCGTCCAGCGTATTCGGATCGAGGAGCCGCTGCGCCATCGGGACTCCTGCTGGGTAGTGGGTGCGATGCCGCGTTTGGGTGTGTTCCCGCGCCTGTGTTCGATTGCGGGGAGGCCGAGTGCGCGATTGGCCGGCATACGCCCCCGTCGGTCCCACCCGCGAGGACCGGTTGACTCCGCGAAGCGTTCCGCTCCGCAGAGCGGCGTGTACTGGCGAAGCCCACCGCGGGGGAGCGAGAACGGCGGGAGCGGCGCGGGCCGTGCTCGCGCCACCGAACGCGCGACGAACCATCGCGCGCCAGAATGTTCTGAAAAATTTGACGCCGCTGCCCCTCGAACCCGAACCGTCGCAGTGTGCCAGCCACTCTCGCTTCTGTCAAGAGGCTTCGCCAGATTGAACGCGAATCACCCGCCGTGCAGCTCGTCCACCGCGACCCGCGCCTCACCCGCCCAACCAATCGTCAGCAGGAAGGCGCCGTTTTCCGGTGCGTGCACGGTATGGGGTGTTTCCGGCGCCAACGCGATCACCTCGCCCGGCGGCAGATCGCGCGGCTCGTCCCCCACCAGCACGCGCAGCCGCCCGCGCAGCCCCTGGATGGCGATCGGGCCCGGCGCCGTGTGCTCGTCCAGCAGCGCCCCGGCCGCCATCGTCACCAGCACCAGCCGCAGTTGGTCGGTTTTCACCAGCGTTTCGGCGCGGCGTCCCGCTTTGGTTCCCGCCGGGTCCAGCCGATCGATCACATCGTTCAGGTTCAGATGAGCGAGCATCGGTTCCTCCTAAAGCTTCGCCGCCGGTCCACCGCTGACCGGCGGTCCGCTGCCGCCAGCTTCACCGACCGCCACGCGCTCCGCAACCCCAATTTCCGCACTGCTCGGCACGGCGCTCCCGCGATGGCCGCACGGCGCGGCCAGAAGGTTGCCGGCGTGGGATACTTGATCGTTGAGTGGCGCGCCGCGCGCCCCGGAATGACGCTCTGCGCCATCCGTTTTGCATCGGCCCGGCCTTCGTGCCCAGCCTCGATCCAAGGAGATCGCTTTGACCGCCGTCGTCGACCGCACTCTCGAAGCAGAGGCGATCAACGCTATCCGCTCGCTCGCCATCGACGCCATCCAGCAGGCCAACTCCGGCCACCCCGGGTTGCCGCTGGGAGCTGCGCCGCTCGCTTATGCGCTGTGGCACGGCGTGTTGCGCTACAACCCGCACGATCCAGCGTGGCCCGACCGCGACCGCTTCGTGCTCTCCGGCGGCCACGGCAGCATGCTCCTTTACGCTCTGCTGTATCTGACCGGCTACGATCTGCCGCTGGAAGAACTCATGCGCTTCCGGCAGCTCGGTTCCCGCACCCCGGGTCATCCCGAGCGCGGCCATACTGCCGGCGTGGAAGTCACCACCGGCCCACTCGGGCAGGGGTTCGCCAATGGCGTTGGGCTGGCCATCGCCGAAGCGTTTCTTGCCGCCACCTTCAACCGCCCTGGCCACGACATCATCGACCACTACACCTACGCTATCGTCACCGACGGCGACATGCAGGAGGGCGTAGCAGCCGAAGCGGCCAGTCTCGCCGGTCATCTCGGGTTGGGCAAGCTGATCTATCTCTACGACGCCAACCAGATTAGCCTCGCCGGCACCGTTGGGCTCTCCATGTCGGAGGATGTGGGCGGTCGCTTCGAAGCGTACGGCTGGCACGTCCAGCACGTCGACGGCATGGATGTCGCCGCTGTGCGATCCGCGCTGGAAGCGGCCAAGCGCGAAACCGCGCGCCCCAGCCTGATCGTCTGCCGCACTGTCATCGGCTACGGCTCCCCCAAGGCCAACACCTTCGGTGTCCACGGCGCGCCGCTTGGCAAGGACGGCGTGGCGCAAACCAAGGAAGCGCTCGGGTTGCCGCCGGAACCCTTCGCGGTGCCGGACGCCGCGCTCCAGCATTGGCGGGAGGCGGTCGACCGCGGAGCGCATCTGCAGAGCGAGTGGCAGCAGCGCATGGACGCCTACGTCGCCGCTTTCCCGGCCGATGCCGCCGCATTGACCGAGGCGCTCGCCGGTCGGCTGCCCGCCGGCTGGGACGCCGATCTGCCCCACTGGGAACCCGGCTCCAAACCCATCGCCACCCGCAAGGCCTCCGGCGAAACGATCGCCGCCTTCTTCCCAAAGATTCCCACCTTTATCGGCGGCTCGGCCGATCTCAACCCCAGCACCAACACGGGGATGAAGGGCGCGGGTGACTTCGAGGCCCCCGACGGCAACCCCGATCCCGCCCAGCAGCAAGGATTGCTCGGCGGTGTATGGGGCTACGCCGGACGCAACATCCACTTCGGCATCCGCGAACACGCCATGGCCAGCTCCGTCAATGGCATGGCCGCCCACGGCGGCGTCATCCCCTTCGGAGCCACCTTCCTCGTGTTCTCCGATTACTGCCGCCCGGCGCTCAGACTGGCGGCGCTCTCCGGGCTGGGCGCGATCTCCGTGTTCACCCACGATTCGATCGCCGTCGGCGAGGATGGGCCCACCCACGAGCCGGTCGAGCAGGTGATGAGTCTGCGGCTGATTCCCGGCTACGCGGTGATCCGCCCCGCCGACGCCAACGAGACGGTCGAGGCGTGGCGCGCCGCGCTCACCCACGACGGCCCCACCGCGCTGATTTTGACCCGGCAGGATTTGGCCGTTCTCGACCGCTCCGACGCCAAGGGCGATCTCGCGCAGGGCGGCTACGTCCTGCTCGACACCGAGGGCGATCCCGATGTCGTGCTCATCGGCACGGGGTCCGAAGTCGAACTCTGCGTGGGCGCCCGCGAACTGCTGGCCGGCTACGGGATTCGCGCTCGCGTCGTCAGTCTGCCGTGGTGGAATCGCTTCGATGCTCAATCGGCGGCCTACCGCCGTTCGGTGCTCGGTCCGGAGGGGACACCGCGCGTCTCGGTGGAAGCCGGCGCCACGATCGGCTGGCAGCGCTACACGGGATCGGTCGGCGCCCAGGTCGGCATCGACACCTTCGGCGCCTCCGGCCCCGGCGGCGCAGTATTGGCCGCCTTTGGGTTCACCAAAGAGCGCGTGGCGGCCACCGCCTTGCGTTTGCTCGGTCAGGACGATCTGGCCCGCCAGGTCGACAAGACGCTCGGCAGCGACACCGCCGGCGCGTAGGCCGAAAGCGGGAAAGGGCATTCGTAGGAACCAAGTCACCAGCCAGAAGTCACGAGTCACAAGGAGAGAGTGCGCGAAGCCGAAAGCTGCGCTATCAGCGTGTCTCCACTCATAGCTTCTGACTCGTGACTTTGGCAAGGAGCATCCATGAACGCGCGCAGTGCAGAACTTCTTCAACAAGGACAGAGCGTCTGGCAGGACGACATCAGCCGCCAGATGCTGCAATCCGGCGAAATCCAACGAATGATCGATCTCGGCATCCGCGGTCTCACCTCCAATCCCAGCATCTTTGAGAAAGCCATCGCCGCCGGCGATGCCTACGACCCCGACGTGGCCCGCATGGCCGCCGAAGGCATGGATGCCGCCGCCATCTTCGAGGCGGTCTCGGTGCAGGACATCCGCGACGCCTGCGATCTGTTCCGCCCCATCTACGACGCCAGCGCCGGCGGCGATGGCTTCGCCTCCATCGAGGTCTCGCCGGGAGCCGCGCGCGACACCGAAACCACCCGGCAGGAAACACGCCATCTGTGGCAGGCAGTCGGCCGCCCGAACGTGATGGTCAAGATCCCCGGCACCGCCGAGGGCGCGCCGGTGGTGCGCGAAATGCTGGAAGAGGGACTCAATATCAACATCACCCTTCTGTTCAGCATCGCCTCCTACGAGCGCGTCGCGCTCGCCTATGTCGAGGCGCTGGAAGCGCGCCTCCAGGCTGGCCAGCCGATCGATCGCATCG
>JADLCW010000073.1 GCA_020847015.1 Thermomicrobiales bacterium
GTCGATGCGCTCTGCGGGCACACGCGGATCGGCGGCGAATGCGATCGGCATCAGCTGCGGGCGACTTGGCGACGACCCCGGAACGGAAGTCGCCGGTGTCCAGGCCCCGGCGGGCGCTGGCGGCGTCGCGGATGACTACCCGGTCGGTCTCATCGACGTACGCGAGAAGAAGGCCACCCGGCGATCAGACCGGATTCCAGCCCGGTAAGGGGGCCTCGATGCGACCCGCGATGGCGCGGCGTGAGTGTTGCTCCCCGGCGAGGAGATCGTGGGCGTGGGCGAGCGCCACGTCACGTTCGACCAGTTCGGCGCGCCGCATTACGGCGCCCGCGTCCGGCGACGAACGAGATTCATCGGTGACGAGCGCAGCCGCATGATCATCGCGAATCAACGCGGCGGTCGCCGGAGTCACGTGAGGCGCGGCGTCTCCGAAGCGAGAAAACACGCGCCCGCCGCTGACGTGGACGATGACGATCAGCGCGGTAACCAGCTACGCCGCCAGCGGCGCGATGGCGAGGGTCGGCCGCGCCGGGGGTTCGGGAACGGCTCGGGATCGGCGCGCGGATGATGGGTCGTGCGCGGGTAGCAATGCCCCGCAACTCCGGCATGGACCGGCGCGGTTGAGATTGGACGCTTCTTGGATCGTGCAAAACATTGGCCGCTCCGGGGACGTGGGAACGACAGGCGACCGACCGAATGTGATCCATGGCATGGCCCGCCGCCGGCTGCGGGTTGCCCGGCCGCCCTTCGGAAACCTATCCTTGACCGCGTCGCGCGGTCTCGCCGAACGAGCAATCCCGTGAAAAGGGTCGGCGTTCATCGTGCGGCGGTTTGCTGACGCCCTGTGGGAGCGTGCCCGGCGCCGCGCGGTCATCGTTCGCGCCATCGCTTCGGGGAGCGGATCTGACGCCGACGCCGGTGATGCACCGGCCGGGGTCGCGGGCGGCGCGCGCTTCGGCGCGCCGCGAGTGTCAGGGGCGCCGGACAGTGATCGATCGAACCGGCGGACCGGATGCAGAACGCCAGCTCGGAGCGTTGATGCTCGCCGGGGCGGTGTTGGTCGCTGCGCTCATCATCGCCGGGAAACTCCTGATTGGCCGTACTGGCGCGCCGCCCCCAACGATCGCGCCCACTGTGGTGGCGTTGACCCCGCTCGCCCCGGCCGTCGCTCCGACAGCGCCTCCGGCCACGCCCATCGTCATTCCCCCGGCTACGACGCCCACGGCGATCGCCGTTGCGCCAACCGCACCGCCGGTTCCGGCCGCACCGCTGGCCGCGCTCCAGGGTGCGGTGGTATGCCTCGACCCAGGACACGGTGGGGCGGACCTCGGCAACGTCCGGCTGGAGGACGGCAAGGTCGTGCTGCGCGAAAAGGACTTCACCCTCGCCCATGCGCTGGAGATCGGCCAGCGGCTCGCCGCGCAGGGCGTGCAGGTGGTCTACACCCGCACCGGCGACACCGAAGCGAACCCAACCAATGCCGATGTCAACAGCGACGGTGAGGTCGCTCCCGAGGGCGGCGAGGCGCACAGCGACGAGCTGGACGATCTGCAAGCGCGCGTCAACGCGTGCAATGCGGCTGGGGCCGATCTGCTGGTGTCGATCCACTATAACGGAGCCGAAAACGAGTTTCTGCAGGGATACGAGGTCTGGTACAGCGATGAGCGCCCCTTCAGCGACCGCAGCGCTCGCTTTGCGACCATCATTCACTCCGCGCTCGGCGAGCAGTACGCCGCCGCCGGCTACGATGCATTCGACAAGGGAATCGGCATCGAAGCCCACGCCGTTACCGGTCCCGCAAGACCCGGCAAGTTGACGCCGAGCGAGATGCCGGGAGCCGTCGTGGAGGGGCTGTTCCTCTCCAACGCGGACGACGCGGCGTTCATCCAGACGCCTGCCGCGACCGAAGCCATCGTCGGCGCCTACGTCGAGGCGATCGACCAGTACTTGCAAGAGACGCGGGCGTGATCGGGCGCCCGATTTCGTCGATGCGCCAATGGGCGCTCGGAGCGGGCAGCCATGGCTAACCGCCCGCCCGGCATCGCCGCCTCCGGATTCGGCCCCTTTGGCGAAGATGCGGAGGAAAATCATGCCCTTGGTCGAGCCGAGCCGCCTGGGGAATCCGACCGGCCGAATGCATCCGCTGCTGGACGCCGGCTGACCGAGGATGAGCGCCGTGCGTTGCAGGAACGGGCTCGCGCCCGTTCGTCGAACTCGCTGCCGCCCCGTATGCCGACCGCGCCTCCCAGCATGCCGGAACGACGCGGGGCCGCCGCGGAGCTGGATTCAGGCGATCGACCCGCGATACGCAAACCGCCGCCGCGCATGCCCCGGTCGCATGAAGAGACGACCGTTCGCTCGCGCGGCATGGTCGCATTGGGGACGCTGTTGATCGTCGCGCTGACGGTGCTCGCCTTCGCCGGCGGCCGACTGTTTGGTTCGCCGCCTCCGCCGGACGACGCGAGCAGTCAGATTGCGATCGCCGATGCGTCGGCGCCGGTCGCCCCGCCGCTGGCGGCCGGATCGGCGGTGGAGCCGGACGATGACCCGGCGCCAGTCGCGCTCGCCGAGCGGCCGCCGGTCGTGTGTCTCGATCCAGGACACGGCGGACCCGACCGTGGCTTCACGCGCGGACCGCTCGGCAATCTTGCCGGCATGGAAGAGGCGAACGTCGTGCTTCAACTGGCGTGGGATGTGCAGGCGCGGCTGCAGGCGCGCGGATTCGACGTGATCGTGACCCGTGAGACCGACGCCGCAGTCAACGCCACCGGAGCCGACATCAACGGCGACCGCAAAACCGCCAGAGACGACAAACCCGGTAACGACCGTTTCGCCACGCTTGACGAACTCCAGGCGCGAATCAACATCTGCAACACGGCCAAGGCGGATCTTCTGGTTTCCATGCACATCAACGGCTACACCACCCAGAAACCGCGCGGGTTCGAAACGTGGTACACCGACGGGCGCCCCTTCAGCGATCTCAGCCGCTCGTTCGCCAATCTCGCGTACGTCCATCTGAAAGACCAGTTCAGCCGTATCGGCTACGTGCTGCCGGCGGAGGAGGAGCGCGGCGTCAACCCGGACACCGTCGCGGATGTGCAGATGGATCACGCCGTTTTCAAGCACTTCGTCATCACCGGGCCGGAGGTGCCGGGTTCGGTGAAACCGAGCGAGATGCCGGGCGCCATTGTGGAGACGTTGTTCATCTCCAACGATGGCGACGCCCAGACGCTGGTCAGCGCCGAAGGCATCAACGCCATCGTCACCGCCTACGAAAATTCGATCGTCGAGTATTTCCAGCGGCATCCGCCGCAGCGCTGACCGCGACCCGGCCGCCCGAGGAGCCGTGATGGATCTCCGACCCGACAGCAGCGACAACCCGGAACCGGATGCCGGCCCGCCTGCCAGTCACCACGCGCGCCGCATCGACCGGCGCGCGCTGATCGCCTCGGCGGCGATGGTGGCGGCAGTCGGCGTGGGCGTGGCGCGGCGGTTCGGGGAGCGCGGCGAGCCGGCCGCACTGGCTGAGCCGGCGACCCCGCGGCCCGCAACTCCCGCCGCGGCGCGCGCTTCCGAATCGATGCGGCCGGCGCTCGCCCATCCGGCGACGCCCGTTGCAACCCCGGCTGCCACGCCGTTCGCCGCCACGCCGGCCCCGATTCGCCCGGCCTCCGCGCTGCGGGCCGGGTATGTGCTGGCCGCGTCACCTCGATTGCCGCTCGCGGGCATCGGTCCGGATGATGCCGATCGTCTGCTGGCCGGCGAGATTCGCGACTGGCGGCGCGTTGGGTGCCCGGTGTCGCTGCCCGTGGAGATGCTGGGACTCGCCGGGGTAGGCATCCGAACCACGTCGGATATGGAGATGTTCGCTGACTATGACGCGCTGGCCGCCGCGCTCTGGTCGCGGCCGGGCGCCGTCGCCCTGGCGCCAGTGGAGATGGTCGATTTTCGCGCGCAAACGCTGAGCGTGGGCGGCATCGATCCGCTCCGCAGCGGCGAGGCGATCGAACCAGCAATCAGCATCGGGGTGATCGGCGATGTCGTACCGGGGCGCAACGTCCATCAGAAAATGGTCGCCTACGGTGACTTCCTGCGGCCATTTCGGCGGGTCGCCTCATTGTTGGCGAGATTCGATCTGACGGTCGCCAATCTCGAAGGCAACCTGTCGGCGACCATTCCTCAGCCAGCCGATCCGCACTCCTTCAGCTTCGTTTCCGACCCGGCTATGCTTGATGGTTTCGCGCTCGCCGGCATCGACGCGGTGACCCTCGCCAACAACCATACGGTTTGGAACGAGGAAGGGTGGGGCGTGCAGGCGCTGCTGGACACCATCGACGCACTGGACGGCGCCGGCCTGCCCTACTTTGGAGCCGGGGTCGATCTGGAGCGGGCGCGAGCGCCCTGGATTGCGACCGTCGGGGGCATATCGTTGGCGTGGCTGGGCATCGACGGCGTGACCGCCAATCATGAGATCGAACCGGGCGCGGCGAGGGGAGTCGTCGATTTCGACGCCGGCGCCACCGCCGACCGCCCCGGCACCAATCCCTATCTGAGCGCCCAATTCCTCGCCGATATCGCCGCCGCCGCCGAGCGGGCGCAGATCGTCATTCCGTATTTCCACATGGGCGCGGAATATATCGAAATTCCGCCAGACTGGGTCGTTAGCGGCGCGCGCTCGGCCATCGACGCCGGAGCCGGCATGGTGGTGACCAACCATCCCCACGTCGTGCAGGGGATGGAGATCTACAATGGCCGACCCATCGTCTACTCGCCGGGGAATTTCATCATCGATCAGATGTGGGGCGTTGAGGTGCGCTCCGGTCACGCACTGGAGACGCTTTGGCGCGACGGCGCCATCGTTGGACTACGCATCCATCCGACCGAAATCGAGGATTTTCACCAGCCGCGTCTGATGACGACCGGAGAGCGAGCGAATCTGCTGGATCGCTTCTGGTCTTCGGTAGATCGTCTTGCGGCCCGCGAATAGCGCGCTTGGAGAAAGGGTGATGCCGATGAGCGCGACCGAACCAGACGTGCTGGCCGCAATCGACATCGGCACCAACACCATCAAGCTGACCGTGGCCCGGCGTGAACCCGACGGTCGCGTCGTCGAATTTGCGTCGGATGTCGACACCGTGCGACTGGGACAAGGGATGGCCGCGACCGGGCGCCTCGCCGAGGACCGCATGGAGGCGGCGCTCGCCGCCATCGACCGGTTCGCTCGCCTTGCCCGCGCCAAGGGCGCCCAGCGGGTGCTGGCGGTCGCCACCGAGGCGACCCGCGCCACCGCCAATGGCTCTGACTTCCTGCGCCGGGCGGCCAAGCGAACCGGGGTCGAGGTGCAGGTCATCGACGGAGCGCGCGAAGCCGAACTGACCTTTCGCGGTGTAGCGGCGCGTCTGCCGCTGACCGGTAAAACGGTCATTGCCGACGTGGGCGGCGGCAGCACCGAAACCATCGTCGTCGAGAATGCCCGGGTGCTTCGCTCCGCGTCCACCTCGCTCGGGTCCGGCCGCCTTACCGACCGCTTCGTGACGCTCGATCCGCCGGGGGCCGACGCCATCGCGGAGTGCCGTACGTTCGCCCGTGACGTGCTGGCGGAATCCGCCGATGTCGGCCGTCTGCCGAGTGGCGTCGGCGTGCGATTGGTGCTGGTGGGCGGCACTGGCGAATTTCTCGCGAAGCTGGTCGGGCGGGGCCCGGTGATGAGTCCGCTGGATCTGGGGCCGGCGCTGGCGGTGCTGGCGACCACCCCGGCCGCCGATCTGGCCGTTCGCCTGGGGGCGCAGGAGGCTCGGGCGCGGGTGCTGCCGGCTGGGGTGGCGATCGCGGCCGCGCTGGCGGATCTGACACGACCGGACGCCATCGTGGCGACCAGCAGCGGGGTACGCACCGGGTTGCTGCTGGAGGCGTTTGCCGCGGATCGTGCGCTTGGCGCGACAAGCCCGCCGGCGCCGTCAACCACAATGCGCGGGAAAGGGACATCCGCATGACCGAGCCGTCGAGTGTGGTGGTGGGCGAATCAGCACGATTGGACGAGATCGCGGCGCGGTTGCGGGCGGCGGTGGAGACTCTACGACCGGCGATGATCGCCTTCCTTGCCGAGTTGGTGCGCACGCCAAGCCAGACCGGCAGCGAGGGCGCGGCGCAAGCGCTGATCGCCGCGCGCTTTCGAGCGGCGGGGCTGGCGACGACCGTGCGGGAGCCGACGAACGAGGAGTTGGCCTCGTTCGCCGAGCATGTCACCGAGGTCGATTCCTACGCTGGGCGGCCGAACGTCGTGGGGGTGCTGCGCGGCGCCGACAGCGGGCGCTCGCTGATTCTCAACGGTCACATTGATACCGTGGAGGTCGGAGACCGGGCGCAGTGGAGCCACGATCCGCTGGGCGAGATAGCTGATGGGCGACTGTATGGGCGCGGCTCCTGCGACATGAAAGGCGGACTGGCGACCAATCTGTTCGCGGTGCTGGCGCTGCAGGCGGCGGGATTGGCGCCGCGTGGCGATGTGATCCTGCAAAGCGTGATCTCCGAGGAAGATGGCGGAGCCGGCGCGCTCGCGGCCGTGCTGCATGGGCCACGCGCCGATGCGGCCATCATCACCGAGCCGACCCGGCGGGCGATCGTGCCGGCGCAGGGTGGTTCGCTCATGTTTCGGATTCACCTGACAGGGCGCTCGGCGCACGGGGCCGCCCGCGATGAAGGCGTCAGCGCGATCGAGACGTGGGCGGCGCTGCACCGCGGTCTGCTAGAGTTCGAAGCGCGGCGCAACCGGGAAATCGACCATCCGCTCTATCGTGACATCGGCAACAAGATTCCCATCAACGTGGGCACCCTGCGGGCCGGGTCGTGGCCGTCGTCCGTGCCTGAATGGCTGGTCGCCGAGGGTCGGGCCGGGATGATTCCTGGCGAGGATCTGCAGGAATTCAAGAAAGCGTTCGCCGCCGAAGTCGCGCGCATCGCTGAACGCGATCCATGGCTGCGGGAGCATCCCCCGATCGTCGAGTGGTTGGATGGCCAGTTCGCGGCAGCGGATATCCCCGTCGATGCGCCGCTGGTGAACGCAATGGCGGCGGCTCATGCCGCGATCGAGGGCGAGCCGCCGCCGGTGCAAGCGGTTGCCTATGGAGCGGATCTGCGTCACTTCGTGCTGGTTGGCGGCATGCCATGCCTGATGTACGGGGCGGGCGATGTGCGCCTCGCCCACGCTCCGGACGAATGCATCGAGCTCGATGAGCTGGTCGCCGCCGCGGCGACCATCGCGACCGTCATCGCCGCGTGGTGCGGCGTGACCGAGCGCTCCGCCGACCACTGACGCCTCGCGCATTACGTCTCGGACGTTCACAGCAATGGCCCGCCGCTTGCGCTCTACGGCTGCGGGGCAGCGATTTGAAACCCGCGCTCGCTCGGGTCAGCAACACACCGCTCCGGCACAGGAAGGGGTCCGCGGCCCAGAACGCGCATACCGCGGGATGTCACCGCCCGGGCGCCACCACCGGGCGTATTGGCGCCACCGTATCGCTGGCGCGATTGCTGCCGCTCGGAATCCCGATCGGCGCAAGGAGGCACCGATGAAGTTCGCCGCTCGGGATGGATCGCCCACCCCTACTCTTGCCGTCACCTCTCCCGGGTGGTTCCGATCGTCTCGCGCCGAGGTCGAGGCGGCTCCGGCGGTCTCGGCCATGCCCGATCGACCCGGGCCGGTCTGCAGCGACTCCGACGACGCGACCCAGATCTTCCGCAAACCCGTCGAGACGGCATCGTTCGTCAAAGGAGAGGAGATCTTCGGACCGGGCGGGGGTCGGGGATCGGTCTACATCGTTCGCTCCGGATACGTGCGGCTGTACAAGACGTTGCCGGATGGCCGATCCATCAACCTCGCGCTATTGGAGCCGAACACGGTGTTCGCCCAGGAAGACGCGTACGACGGGCTCGCCACCGGATCCACTGCCGAGGCGCTGGTCGACGCGACTGTTTCGATTGTGGACGCCGAGCATCTCGCCGACGTGATCGCCGAATCGCCGGGGCTGGCCGCGGCGATGGTGCACGGCATGACGCGCCGCCTCACCGAACTGCAAACACTGGCCGAACACCTGCTCGTCCGCGACACCTCGGTGCGGCTGGCCGCCACCCTGCTGACGCTGTCCAGAGGATTCGGGCAACCGCTGGACGATGGCCTGACCGCGATCACGCTGCCCCTGACCCACCAGCACCTGGCGAACATGATTGGCTCCAATCGGGTCACGGTTACGCGCAAGCTGCTCGAGTTGCAGGAAAAGGGCGCCGTACGCTCGCTCGGGCGCAACTCCCTGGCAGTCGATCCGCGAGTGCTGCGGGCGCATGCGCAGGCAGCAGCCGAGTGCAAGGATCGCCGGGTGGTCGCCTGAGTCCGCCGGTCATTCCGGCAGCCGCTCGTATACTCCGGCTACGGCGACCATCGGATCGAATCCGGTGGCGCGAGCGGGGGGCGAGAGGATGGAGCGAGCGGACGGGCGACAGGGGCACGAACCGATGGGCGAGCCGTTCGAGCGCACGATTGGCCAACCGACACGGCCTCCAGGGCTGGGTGTCGAGAGCTACGCCGCCGGCAAGCGCGAGGTGGATCTTTACGTCCGCACGTATTCCACGTTGCTGCAAAGCTCGGGCGCGATCGGCGTCTCCAGTCTGGAGCCGGCGCACATCAATGCGCGCTCGTCGCTGCACGCCGGCGCGACGGAGCCGTTTCCGGATCTAAACGCCTTCATCTACTCGACCCAGCGGTTGCCGCGCTGCATCATCGATGTCAAGGACATCGTGCTGGCGCAATCGGCGCGGGCGTTCGAGCGAGCCGGCTATCACGCCATGGATACTTGGGAAACGGTCTCCGCGCCTGGCCGGCGCCGCCGCTGGTTGTTCGACCATAATGGAGTGCTGGCGGCCTATATCGCCTCCGCGTCCGATCTCGACGATCTGGTGCCGACGATCGTGGCCTACCAGATCGAATGGAACAAAACGCACCGCCTGCTGGAGGCGGACCGCGATCTGGCCGCCCGCGTGAAGCGGGCCGTCGCCGAGCCGCTGACGGCGCCCGATCTGGAGCGGGTGCGTGTGCGCCTGTCGATCGAGCCGACGGACTGGGCGCGGCTGCTGGGCGTGTGGGGCGCGCAAACCGATGCCGTGCTGGCGAAGATCGCCGCCGAGCGCAAGCGCTACACGCTCCAGATGCTGGGCGGCAGCCACCTGGGCTATGCGCGGGTGACGCGCCGCTGGTGGAACCCGGCGAACCATCTGCTCACCCGCCTCGGGTTGCACGAGCGACCGATCTTTTTCATCTCCTCCAATACCCACTCCATCGTCAACGTGCTTTCCGGAACCGCCCGCCGCCGGCGCGATACGCTGACCGCCTTCATTCGGGAGCATGGCGAGCCGGAACTCCAGACGGAACTGGCGCAACTGGAGTCCGGCGAGAGCCGCTCCTCGTGGGACAACCTGCTTTATTTTGCGGCCCGCAGCTACTTCAACGGGTCTCGCCGCACGGCTGAGCGACACGAGCGCGCCGAGGAGGAGCAGGAAATCGGCATTCACCATTTGGACCCGACCGGCGCGGTGGATGTCGGCATCCAGATCATCGAGCTGGATAAGCTCGACCCAGCGCTGTTCGATCCGCGTCTGACCGAGATCGGCGGCGAGCGCGTCGATCCGCGCGGCTCCGACGCGGTGATCGTCAACGTGAATTATCCGCTCGGGTTGGCTGCCTACAACATCATGTCGCAGGTCGGCATGAGCACCGACCGCCTGCGCGGGGTGTACATCCTCGGCAAGGCAGCCACTCTCAACGGGCGTATCGGTGATGTGATGATTTCCGATGTCGTCTACGACGAGCACTCCGGCAACACCTACTGGTTCGACAATTGTTTCGACTATGCCGATCTCGAACCGTTTCTCGTCTACGGCGCGGCGTTGGACAATCAGAAGGCGGTCACCGTCAAGGGCACGTATCTCCAGAATCAGGGGTACCTCGATTTCTACTATCGGGAAAATTTCACGGTCGTGGAGATGGAGGCCGGTCCCTATCTGGACGCCATCTACGAGGATCTTTTCCTGCGCCGCTACCCCACCGAAGAGGCGATCAACTTCCACAATCACCTGCCGGGGAAGTTCGATCTGGGCATCATCCACTACGCCTCCGATACGCCCTACACCCGCGCGCAAACCCTCGGCGCGCGAGGTTTGTCCTACTACGGCATGGACTCGACCTACGCCTCCACCATCGCCATCCTGCGGCGGGTGCTGGGGCAGGCCGCGGCCCTTGCCTGGTCGGACGAACCCGGCGATGAGAGCGAAGTCGACCAGACCGCCGAGACCGCGGCCAGCGGTTGATCGACGGCACGCCGATTGCGGCCAACCCAGCCGCGTGGGTCGTCGTTCCGCCGACAGCCGGAGGCATGGCGGCGCATCCACGCGACAATGAGCGAGTTCTGGCGTAATCCGACGACTGAACGCACCGTCCGGATTCGCCCGAGATTCGCCAATCGGGAGGATCCAAATGGTCGATCAGATGCTGGGCGGATTGTTCGGCGGGCCGGACAGCGACCGCGTGCGCTCTCAGGCGCAGGACTTCGTCACCCGGTACAACCAGGGGCAACCCCACGAGGGGTACGACAACCAGGAGGTCGTCAACCAGTTCCGCAATGCGGCGCGCAATGCCCAACCGCAGGATATGGAGAACGCGGCGACCGAGGCGTTTTCCCGGATGCCGCGCGAGCAGCGCCGGGAATACCGGCGTGCGATGCGCCAGCGGGGGTACCGGCAGTTCCAGGGCGACGACAATGACGACCCGCGGGTGCTGGCGCAGCAGACGCAAGGCTTCATGAAAGAGCAGGCGGAGCAGCATCCGGGCGGCATCGAGGGATTCCTCGGCAACTTGTTCGGGCACGGCAACGCAAATCAGCCGGCTACGCAGCAGACGCAAGCGCAGCCGCAGGAGCAAGGCAGCATTCTCGACAACACGGCGGTCAAGGCCGCGATGGCGGGCATGGCTGCCTTCGCCTTGAAGCAGATGATGGACAAGCAGCACCGGAGCTGAGTTGCCCGAGCGCCTGCGGTGGAGCGGCGTCCAGTCCGGGCGCCGCTCCGCTTTGGCGGCAAATCAGTCCAGGTGCTCCAGCCGCGACGCGGCGCTGGCCGGCGCGCGACGCAGCGTGATGAGGGCGACTTCGGGGGGAGCCAGAAAGCGCAGCGGCAACCCGGCGACGCCGAGACCCCGATTGACGAGCAGCGGGTTGCCACGCACATGGTGGATGCCGCGCGGGTAGGGCGAGGCGATGCCGCCGACGATCATGCTGATTTCCAGCGGCGTGCGATGGTGAAACGGCGACAACCGCACCTGACCACCGTGGGTGTGACCGCAGAGAATCGCCGCGAAGCGATCGGCCGGGGCGCGCTCGGCAATCTCCGGCGCATGCGCCAGCAGCAGTGTCGGGCGATCCGGATCCGTCAAGGCAGGGAGACCGCAGAGCGCGGCGCCAAGGTCGTCCTGCTCCAGACTGGGATCATCGACACCAACCAGCGTCACATCGCCGCGCGCCGGCAGTTGGACGATCGCGTGGGTATTAGCGAGCGTCGTCACTCCGTTGGCGTGCAGACCGGCCACGATGTCGTCGACATCACCCGGCAAGCCCCAATGATCGTGGTTGCCGAGCACGGCATAGACCGGAGCGATCGCGGCCAATACGGTGAACAGCGCGGCTTCTGGCCGCCAGCGGCCGTCGTCGACGAAGTCGCCGGTGAGCACGACCAAGTCCGGACGCCAGGCGGCGGCCAATGCGACGCCGCGGCGAAGCGCGGTCATGGGGGCGCCACGCGTCCCGACGTGAAAATCAGTCAGATGGGCGATCCGAACTCCATCCAGTGTCGGCGGTAGACCGGGCGTCCAGAGCGCATAGCGCGTCGGCCGCACCCGGTTGGGTTCGATCAGCACCGCGTAGGCGGTCAACAGCGCCAGCGCAGCGACGCCGGCGAGCGCCTGGCGGGCGCGCCGCCCGAGGACCAGATCCCGCCATACGCGCCCGCGCGCGACTCTTGCCGTTCGTCTCACGGCGAACTGCCCCAAGTCTGCATGCGGGGTCCGCGCCTCATCGAGCGGGCGAGGGGAATGCAGGGGCTACGAGCGGCCACTTCCCGCGGCGCGCCGGTGCGGCCGACGCGCCGTTCAGCGGCGAGACGACCGCGGGTCGAGCGCGTCTTGCAGACCATCGCCGAGCACGTTGAAGGCGAACACCGTCAGCGTCAGCGCCACGCCGGGAAACGTGATGTACCACCACGCCTCGCGGAAGTAGTTGCGGGCGGTGGCCA
>JADLCW010000074.1 GCA_020847015.1 Thermomicrobiales bacterium
GCATAGTTCGCCGTCAGCCACGTTTTCCACCCGGCCAGGCTCACACTGGCGCGGTCCCGCGCGACGAGCATCCAGAGCGCCGGGGCCACGACCCCGACCGAAGCAAGCAACACGAACACCACGAGAGAAACCAGTCGCTCTCCGGGAGCCAGATGCGGCTGGGCGACGGCGATCGCCGTGGCGACGATAAAAACGAGCGTCTTGGGATTGGCGCCGGACAACAGAGCGGCCAACCCCAGCGCGGCCAACGGCGAGGCGCGCTCGAGCGAGGCCATCCAGGTGGGCGGCGCGCTCTCCGATCCCGGCTTCGGTCGGTCGCGCCACTTGCGCACGGCCATGACCAACAGCGCCAACCCGAGCAGAATCCGGACGATGGACGCCACCGCCGACGGCGTGCGCTCGGTCCCGACGATGTCGTCGAGCGGAACGATAAACAGCAGGATGCCGAACGCGACAACCAATCCCAGCAACCAGCCAGCGACGAATGCCGGCGCCAATGCGGCCTTGGGAGACAAGAGCAGCACGATCACCGCCACGACCGGCAGCGGACTGACAAGCACCATCGCCACCGCTGCCGGCAGCACTTCCGCGATCGCCTGTCCCATGTAGCCTCCCTACCCGCCCGGGATGCCGTCGTCTCGCCGTTGCCGCGCGCAAGCCACGCGCGAGCCAACGGCATCGGCTGGGTGGCGTGATTCTGACACGCCCTGGCATGGCTCGTCCGCGCGTCCCGCATGATGCGCACGATGCGGTTCAGGAACGCCATTCAATCGCTTTTCAGCGGGCCACAGCGGGCGCTGCGCGCAGATGCAAATCCGCGTCTGGTGGACGCAGGCAACGAGCGACTCGTCGTTGCCCGCTCATCATCGGCAGTGGGACGCGCCGGGGCAATCTTCCAGAGCCGAACGGGTGTCTTATTATGTCGAGATAGTACGCGTTGGCCGCATCCAAGGTCTACGGCGCACCTCGCCGCGACGCTGAGATCGCCGCCGTGCGCATCCTCGGCCGCCGCGGCGCCGGGCTACGGCAGGCGACCGACCATCACGCGGCGGTCGACGCCGACAACGTGGCTCGAACGGCGCCGGCAGTCGGTCGATCTCTCGCGAGCGCGGGGCGCAAAGTGGCGCGGACAATCCGGGACACGCGCGCCGACGCGACGAACCGTACCGGCCGCCGCATGCGACGCGAGGGGGCGTCCGGTTGGTACGCCAAAATCTGATCGAGCGAGTGCTTCCTTACGGCGATCGCGCCGCGTTCAGCGGCCATCCACCTGAGTCATCCTTCGCCTTCGCCCGGAATGACACGGGCGTGGCAAGGCTCCGCCAGCATGGCGTCGGCGCCGCGCCAGAGGACTCTGCGCGGCGGCGCCTGTGGCAGCCCCATGTCGCGCCGGGTGGTTTCCTGCCGTCGCTTGCCAGTCCTGCACGCGGCCGCGCTAGCGGCACTTGCCGCGGCGACAGCGCTTGCTGCAGCAGGTCCAGCCGAAGTTCTTGAAGCAGGTCTTGCCCTTTGGCGAGCAGCCGCAGACGCCATTCGCGCATTTGTGACTGCAGCATTGCCGGCGTGAGCGACACTCGGCGCCCGGCAACCGGCACAGCGCCTGAGATTCCACCGCCGCCTCGGCCGTCGGAATGTCGATCCCGATCGAACCGAGGAGCGCGGCCGCCACGAGTCCGGCGGCGATCCTCGCGGCGGAACGCCGAGATCCGGCGGTCGCCAACGTCCGGGTCAGCGCCGCGAATCGATCCTGATCCACCCTTCGTCCTCCCCGTGCGGCGTCCCGCCGATCCCGGCGCGAGACCGCAACACCCGTTCAGCCGTCGGACACGACCGTGCCCGCCGCGCGTCCGCTAGCGACAGACATTCGTGTTGCGCGAACACCGACTCGAGCAGCAGAGCGACTTGGTGGGAAGCGGCGGCAACTGCTTGGAGACTTCCATCAGGCAACTCGCCCCGCGCCGCAGGCATTTGCAGGCGCCCTTGCGGCAGTGCCCGGTGCAGCAGCTCTTGTTCTTGCTGCAACGTTGCCCCGGAGGCCGGCACCCTTTGATCGTCGCGCTGCGCTCCTCCGCGTCCGCCGCCAGGCCCGGGACCACCACCGCTGCCGCCGCGGCGAATCCCCCCGCCAGCAGCGTCCGCAACGCTCCGCGACGCGAGGCGGCGGCAAACATGCCGCGAGTCAACCGGTCGAATCGTTCCTCGTCCACGAGACTCTGCCCCTTCCTGCCACCCCACCATCAGGCGGGCGACACCCCGACCGAACCGCGCCGCGGGGGTTGCGAGACGACTCCAGCCTGCCGCCCGCCACGCTCGCGGCGTAATTCTCCCTACTTGCACTTCCCGTTGCGGCACCGGCCGCTGCAGCACAGCGCTCCTTCCAGCGGTTGGACGCACGGCGTTCCCCGCTTGGCGCAGGTGCACACGCCTTTTTTGCAGCGCCCGCTGCAGCACCGCTTCTTGCCGTGGCACAGGGTTCCGGGGGGCTTGCAGTGGTAGATCGGGATGCCCCGCGTTTCGCCCGCCGCGTCTGCGCGCCCAGTCTCGCCGAGTCCGAGAGCGACCGCGCCGACACCGGCAACGACCGCCCGCAGCATGCTTCGCCGGCTCTGCGCCGCCGCCACCCGGCGGCTGAGTTCCTCGAATCGTCGCGCCTCCACCCTCGCTCCCCTTTCCGCGCCGGTCGGCGTCGCGAATGCCGCCCGGAGACCTGACCATGAACCCCGACGCTGGGAACTCCCGGAATTTTCGGCAGGTGACAGCCGCATCGGGCGGTGCAAGAACCATGCCACAAGAGTCGCGATACCGACGCACAGACGCCGCAACAGCGGACTCAGGGCGACACACTCCCGCGCCGTCAATGGGAAGCGGCAACGTCAGGTGGACGACCTCTCCGTGTCCCAGGCTGGACGCGCAAGAATCTTCCGAAAACGTTGCGAAGCCGGCGGCTCGCCATGATGCGACGCCCCCCGATTCCGGACATGCTCCTGACAGCCAGCGGGTTGGGCAAGATCGCGGCGCGGCACGCAGGTTGCATTGCCGAAGGCGAACACTTGATCGCTTTTCACGTATCGCATCC
>JADLCW010000075.1 GCA_020847015.1 Thermomicrobiales bacterium
GGTGACTTTCTCCAGCTTTGCACGATGAACGCCGACGGGACCGGCCGCAAACAACTGACCGATCGCCAGTCGATGAACTTCGGCCCGGACTGGTCCCCGGATGGCAAACGGGTTGTCTTCGTCTCCAACGAACACAAGCCGTACGCGATGTACCTCCTCGAATTGGAGACCGGCCAGGTGCGCCGAGTGCTGCCCAACCAGGGCAACGAATCGGCGCCGAAATGGTCCCCCGACGGCAGTCGCATCCTCTACGCCGCAAACCGCAAGATGGCCTTCGGCCAGTCGTTCCTCTACACCGTTAAGCCAGACGGCACCGACGAGAAGCAGGTGACAACCTTTGGACGAGATGACCGGCCGGCCTGGTCGCCCGATGGCAAGCGGATCGTCTTTCGCCGCGAAGTGTTCCAGTCTTCGCTGGTGAGCGGCGTCGAATTGATGGTTCAAGACCTCGACGGCAAGGACGCCGTCCAGCTTACCTCCAACCGGGCGACCGACGATTGGCCGGAGTTCTCGCCGGACGGCGCATGGATCGTCTACACCACCGACGCCGGCAACGACACCGACTTGATGGTCATCCCGACCGCCGGCGGCAACCCTGCCCCACTGCTGCCCAACAGCATCCGGGGCCGCGCTCCCCGCTGGCGGCGGTAGTCTCTGGCGTCACGTTGCCTCGACCAGAGACGGCGCGGGCGCTTCACCCGTATTGAGGAAGCCCGCCCCACTCCGTCCTGGCTAGCCGGGCAGGGCCGCCTGCCAGTCGTCGAGCAGGGCGCGCGTTGGCGTGAGCACGTCGAGGGCGTCGATCCAGTTCGCCGGGATCCCCTCCGCGCCCTGCCAGGCTCCCCAGATCTGGCCGGCAATGGAGGCGGTGCTATCGCTGTCGCCATCATGGTTGGCGGCGCGAGCGATCGTCTCGGCGTAGCCACCGCCGGCCAGCACGGCGTAGAGCGCAATCGCGATCGCCTCATCGCCGGTCCACCCTTCGCCGAGGCCGGCGATCCGGTCCGGGCCAGGAGAGGTGTCGGCAACGGCGCGCCTGACCAATACAAGCGTCTCCTCGTGACCTCGCCGAGCGGCGAGCAGCGGCAGCGCCGCCTCGGTGGCATCCGCCGGATCGAGCCCGTCGGCCAGCAGCCTCACGATCGCCGCAAGGAGCCCGGCGGAGAGATACCCGCCGGGGTGGCCATGGGTGAGCGCGGCGAGGTCAGCGCCCAGGGCGAAGGCGGCAGCCGGTTCGAGGCGGTCGACGAACAGACCAACCGGAGCGACGCGCATCACCCCGCCACAGCCCTTGCTGTCGTTGATCGGGCGATCGACCGCGCCTTTGGCGCCGGCGGCAAGCGCACTCAGGCACGTCGTTCCCGGCGCACGGCGAGCATTCAGCACCGGCAGGCCAGCCAGGCTGCCGGTTGCGCGGCGCGCCGAGCGGCGCTGGGTGCCATACCAGTCGAGATACGCTTCGCGCACCTCGGCTCGCGGATCTGCGCCATTCGCAAAGGCGCGAAGCAGCCCTTCGAGAGTAAAGAGCGTCATCTGAGTGTCGTCGGAGACGACGAGCTTGCCGGCCTGCCGAACCGGCTCGGTCAGCCCAGCCGGGCCGTAGCGCACTCGGATCGATTCCAGCCGGTCGAACTCGATGGCATACCCAAAGGCGTCGCCGACCGCGCCGCCCAAGAGCAGCCCGGCCGCCCGGTCGGCCAGCGTGGGGATGGGCAAGGTCGGGCGATCGGCCATGGCCTCCTCCTGTCGAAACGTGCGGCCGGGCGGTGCGATCAATCACGCTCACCGGCCACCGGTGTGTGTTATCGTTGCTTCATTGAGACCCGGCGGCCGCGCCGCCGGTCGGGGCGGGGGGCATGCAGCCTGCGGTCGGTAGTCTGGTGGGCGCGTACCGGCTCGAAAACGTCATCGGCGCGGGACGGTTTGCCACCGTCTATCGCGCGGTCCACGTCATTTCGCAACGCGTCGTCGCCCTCAAGGTGCTCGACCCCGAGCGATGCGCCGACCCGGCCGTTGCCGAGCGCTTCGCCGCGATTATGCCACCGGTGATGGCGCTCCAGCATCCTAACCTCCCGCCGATCGAGCAGTACGGCGAAGTCGATGGCATCCTCTACGTTGCTACACCGCTGGCCAATGGCGGATCACTCGCGCCGATCGCACGGGCGCCTCTCGATCACCAGAGCTTGATGCGGGCGATCGCCGACGTTTCGGCGGCGCTCGATGCGGTGCACGGCGCGGGGATGGTCCATGGCGATGTCCGGCCGCAGAACGTGCTGGTGGCGGTGCCGGGCAGACTCTGGCTGGCCGATCTCGGACTGGCTGAGATCCTCGGGTTCGCCGAGGTCGTGCCGGTCCGCTACCGGTCGCCGGAGATCCTGTTACAGGCGTCCGCGCCGACCCCGGCCGGCGACCGGTTCTCCTTTGGCGTGCTGACCTATCAACTGCTCGGCGGGCGTCATCCCTTCCCGGCGGACCGGATCGAGGATGCCGTTCGCGAGCGGGTCAACGGCCCGCCGCGCTTGTCCGTCTGGCGCGCTGACGTGCCACCGGCGGTCGATGAGATCTTGACGCGATCGATGGACCCGACGCCGTCGCGCCGCTTTCCCTCGGCGGCCGAGTTCACCGGGGCGCTCAGTGCGGCGCTTGGACTGCCGTTTATTCCACCGCAGACGCCACCGCCGCGGGTCTGGTCTGGCAACTCGCCGATCGCCGCCGACATCATGCCGACGCCCGCCTTCGACGCGCTGACGCCGATCGCCGATGCCACCCCGCTGGTCGACTCGGCGGCACTGCCCCCGCCGACCGTTATCCCGGAAGCCCAGCCCCCCGGTGGCACACCACCGGGACTGCCGCTTACCCAGGTCGGCACGTCGCCCACGCCGTCGGCGTTTACTCCGGCAGGCTTCACGCCGCCTCCTCCGTATGGTGCGCCACCGGGTGGGACGCCTCCTCCGTATGGCGCGCCACCGGGCGGGACGCCTCCTCCGTATGGCGCGCCACCGGGCGGGACGCCTCCTCCTCCGTATGGGACGCCTCCGCCGTATGGCACGCCACCGGGCGGGACGCCGCCGTTCGGCGGTGAACCATACGGTGTGACGGCGGTCGAAGCGCCGCCGAAGCGCCGGTCGGGAA
>JADLCW010000076.1 GCA_020847015.1 Thermomicrobiales bacterium
GCCGCGACGCGGAATTGGTCGTCGGGGTGTGCATGTCGGTCGAGCAGAACGACGTGGTCACCATCATCACCGACGACGCCCACGCCAGCGAGGCGGACGCGCTGGCCCAGATCGTGGTGGAGCGCGGCGGGTTCCCGGTGATCTGCAATAACGAATATCAGGTGCGACGGGCGGTGGCCGACACCCGCTTTCCGATGGCTCCGCCGCGCAACCTGCACCAGGCGATGGTCGCCTCCGACGAGATCATCATCATCGCCAATCTGGAATGGGCGAACCGCTTCGCGCATGTTTCCGCGGTGCGCGAGTCGTGCGACAACAACGCCAAGATCGCCTCGGTGGAGGAGGGGATCGGGTCCTGGGATCTGACCGAGGCCGACATCCGCGACGCGACGGATCGGGCGCGGGCGGCGATCGCCGCGCTCAATGGCGCCACGTGGTGCCGGGTCACCTCGCCGGCCGGCACCGATGTGCGGGTCAGCATCGAGGGCCGGCCGGCGCTCGAAGTCACGCCGATCAAAAAGCGCGGCCAGATGATGGGGCCCGTGCCGCTGTGGTCGGAGGTCGCCTTCGCGGCGGTCGAGGATCGCACTCAGGGCACGATCGTGGTCGACGGCATCATGCTCGGCATCGGGCTGCCCGGTCAGACGCCGAACCCGATCACCTGGACGGTGGAGCAGGGCAAGGTCACCCGGATCGAGGGCGGCGCGGAAGCCGAGCGCCTGAAGCAGGTCATCGACGGCGTGGCGGGAGCCACGGTGATCGGCGAGTTCGCCTTCGGCACCAGCGAAAAATCCCCCACCGGTTCACCCTCGGAGAAGGGCTTGCTGGGCACCGTCCACTTCGCCATCGGCGACAACCACAACGCCTACCCGGGCGGTCAAAACGTCTCCGTGCTGCATCTGGACGGCAACTGCCTGAACGCCTCGCTGCAGATCGAGGACACCGGCCAGTACATCGTCAAGGATGGCAAATGGGCGCTGTAGACAAGGATGTCGGAGCGCGCACCGTCGCGCTGGAGGATGTCGCGCCAATCCCGCTGCCGAACGGCAGTTGGAGCCGGATGCTGCTGACCGGCGACACCGTGGAGGGCATCGTCAGTTCGCTGGGGTATTCGGTGTTCACCCCCGGCACGGTGACCGGCATGGTTTCCCATGAGGTCGAAGAGGTCGCCTTCGTGACGGCCGGGCGGGGGGAACTGCGTATGGACGACGGGGTCGCGGTGCCCTTCGCGGCCGGGCAGGCGGTGCATATCGCGCCGCATCGCTGGCACGCGGTGGCCAACACCGGCGACGACGACGTCGTGATGATCTTCGGGTTCCCGCATCCGGGATATCCGCCGACGGAGCGGCGCGGACAATGACGGCGTCGCTGGCCGAGCAGGTGGCCTGGACCTGTCGCATGCTCGCGCTCGGAGGGCAGGGCGATTTCACGCTCGGCCACGCCAGCGCCCGCCGTCCCGACGGCAGCGTGCTGATGAAACCGAACCGGCTCGGTCTGGAGGAAGTCACGCCGGGCGACGTGCTGACGCTCGACCGTGACGGCGCCAAGCTGGCCGGGGATGGACCGGTTCACCTGGAGGCGGTGCTGCACACGGCGGTCTACCGGGCGCGACCCGATGTCGGCGCGGTGATTCATACCCACCCGCCCTATGCGACCGCCTTCGGCGCCACCGACGCCCGGCTGGAGTTCATCAACCACGACGCGGTGCTGTTCCTCGACGGCCTGGCCTATTTCGACCAGACCGCCGAACTCATCATGCGCCCGGATCAGGGCGAGACGGTGGCGACCGCGCTGGGCGAGCGCAACGTGCTGATCATGCGCGGTCACGGCGTGCTGGTGGTCGGCAAAACCCTGCCCTGGGCGGTCTACACCGCGCTGACGCTGGAGCGGGTGCTCCGCATCCAGTCGATCGCGCAGTCGCTGGGAAGCTTGCAGCCGATGAGTCCGGAGATGGCGCGGCGGGTGTATCCGGACAAGTATCGCGACGAATTTCTGGACGGCTACTGGCGCTATCTTGTCCGGCAGGTGCGGCGGGCGGGACTCGACGCCGGCATGCCGGAGGACGCGGAACCGGGGGAGGAGTCGCGACGTGCTCGGTCAGTTTGACATCTGCCGCCCCGGCAGCGTGGCGGAGGCCTCGGCCGTCGTCGCGGAGCGCGGCGACGATGCGGTGTTCTACGCCGGCGGCACCGAACTGCTGATTCTGATGAAGGAGCGGCTGCTGGAACCGGCGCTGCTGGTGGACATCAAGACGATTCCGGGTCTCGACGCCATCGCACTCGACCCGGGTGGACGCTCGCTGCTGCTGGGCGGTCTGGCGACCCACCGCGCCGTGGAGCGCTCGCCGCTGGTGCGCGAGGTGCTGCCGGAGCTGGCCGCGATGGAGACGGCGGTCGCCAATGTGCGGGTGCGCCACGCCGGCACGCTGGGCGGCAATCTCTGCTTCGCCGAGCCGCACAGCGACCCGGCTACGCTGCTGATCGCCCTCGACGCCGCCTTCACCCTCGCCTCGGCGAGCGGAGCGCGCGACGTGCCGGCAGCGGACTTCTGCGTCGGGTTTCTGACCACGGTGCGTGAACCGGAAGAGTTGCTCGCGCGGATCACCATTCCCCTGCCGGGAGCGGCCACGCGTGTCGCCTACGAGCGGTTCAAAACCCACGAGCGACCGGACGCCTCGGCGGCGGCGACGCTGACCGTCGACGATGGCGTCGTCACCGATGCGCGCATCGCGATCGGCTGCGTAGGGGAACGCCCGACGCGCGTGCCCGAAGCCGAGCGAGCGCTGATCGGGCAGGCGCCGTCCCCCGACGCATTCGCCGCCGCCGCCGATCTGGTGCGCGATCTGGTCGAACCGACCGAAGACCCCTTCGCCTCGAGCGATTACAAACGTCATCTGGCGCGAACGCTGACGCTGCGCGCGCTGGCGCGGGCGGGCGCCGCTGATGGAGGAACCAATGGCCGTTGAGACGACGGCGCCCGCGCAAGCGCCCGCGCTGCGCCTGCTGCGGATGACGCTGAATGGACGGCCGGTCGAACTGGAGATCGCGCCGCGCGAGTTGTTGCTGCCGGTGCTGCGGGACCGGCTCGGCATGAAGGGGGCCAAGCTCTCCTGCGACGTGCAGGTCTGCGGGGCCTGCACCGTGCTGCTGGATGGCGTGCCGGTCAGCTCCTGCACGACGCTCGCCTACGAGGCGGACGGCAAATCGGTGGAAACCATCGAAGGATTGGCGCACGACGGCCGTCTGCATCCCATCCAGGCGGCCTTCATCGAGTGCGGGGCGTTCCAGTGCGGGTTCTGCACCTCCGGAATGATCCTCTCGACCAAGGCTCTGCTGGCCGAGACGGCGCGCCCCACCCGCGACGAGATCGCGGCGTACCTGTCCGGCAACATCTGTCGCTGCACCGGCTACTGGAACATCATCACCGCCGTTGAGGACGCCGCCGGACGATTGGCCGGCGACGGCGAGGAGGAGGGGGCGTGAGCCACGCGACAACCGCGCCCGCGTCCGAGGCTG
The DNA here is from genome assembly GCA_020847015.1 of Thermomicrobiales bacterium. GTDB lineage: Bacteria > Chloroflexota > Chloroflexia > Thermomicrobiales > UBA6265 > CADCWF01. The sequence continues at coordinate 3,516 of JADLCW010000076.1, forward strand.
TCGGGCGCGACGTGCCCCGGATCGACGCTCGCATCAAGGCCACCGGCGAAGCGAAGTATGCCGGCGATCTGGTCGTGCCCGGCATGCTCTACGGGCGGGTCTGGCGCAGCCCGGCGGCCCATGCGCGCATCGTCCGCATCGACCTGAACGGAGCCGACCGGGCGCCGGGCGTCGTCGCGGTGCTGACCGGAGCCGATCTGTCCGATATCGACCCCCGCTACGGCCACGCGCTGAAAGATCGCCCGCTGATCGCCATCGACACGGTGCGCTTCGCCGGCGAGCCGGTGGTCGCGGTGGCGGCCGAAACCCAGGCGGCGGCCGACGACGCGATGGCGCTGATCGATGTCGAGTTCGCCGACCTGCCGGTCGTCGCCACCATCGACGCCGCGCTGGCCGAGGACGCGCCTCATCTGCACGACACGGCCGCGCTGACGCCGGGGTTGTTCCATGGGTTGGGCAAACTGACGCTGGAGCCGGGCAACGTCTGCTACCACCACGCCTTCGCGCGCGGCGATGTCGACGCCCTGTTCGCCGCGGCCGACATCGTCGTCGAAGGCGAATATGAGTTCCCGGCCGTGTACCAGTACGCGATGGAGCCGCACACCACCATCGCCGAATGGATCAGCGACGACGAAATCGTGGTTCACTCCTCCTGCCAGCACCCGTTTCTGGTGCGCGCCGAGTTGGCCGATCTGTTCGGCGTGCCGGTGGCCAACGTGCGCATTGTCGTGCCCTATCTCGGCGGCGGGTTCGGCTCCAAGAGCTACACCAAAATGGAGCCGCTCACCGTCGCTCTGGCGCGCAAGGCGAAGCGCCCGGTGCGCATCGCCAACCGGGTGGACGAGTCGATGGTGACGACCCGCCGCCACGGCATGAAGGCCTGGATGCGCACCGCCGCGACCCGGGACGGCACGCTGCTGGCGCGCGAGGCGCGCGCCTGGTTCGACACCGGAGCCTACGCCGACAACGGACCGCGGGTGGTCGCCACCGGAGCCGACGCGGCGCCGGGGCCGTATCGCTGGGAGGCGGTCAAGGTCGACGCCTGGGGCGTCTACACCAACACCTCGCCGGCCGGTTCGTATCGCGCGTTCGGCGCGACCCACTTGCAGTGGTGCGGCGAGTTGCAGGTCGATGAGATTGGCCGCCGCTGCGGGCTGGATGCGGTCGCCATGCGCGAGCGCAATTTGCTGGAGCCGGGCGAATCCGTCCGCCCGGGCGGCAAACCGCTCGACGCCGATCTCAAGGGCGACATCCGCAAGGTGGCCGCCGCGCTGGATTGGGATGCGCCGAAGGCTCCCCATGTCGGACGCGGGGTGAGCGTCGGGTTGCTGGCGGCGGGGGCGCATCCGGTGTCCACCGCGTTCGTGCGCCTGGAAGCGGACGGCACGGCGACGCTGCTGGTCAGCACCACCGAGGTGGGGCAGGGGGCGCGCACCGTGTTCAGCCAGATCGTGGCCGAGGAACTGGCGATGCCGGTGGCGCGGGTCAAGGTGCCCGGCGGCGACACGGACAAAACCCCCTACGACCGCTCGACCGGAGCCAGCCGCAGCACCACCCTGGCGGGGATGGCCGTGTTGCGGGCGGCGCGCGAGGTGCGCGAGCAACTGGCGGCCATCGCGGCGCGGGTGTTCGGGTTGCCGGAGGCGGCGATCGAACTCCGAGCCGGCGCGGCCTGGCACGAAGGCGAAGCGGTCGACTACCCGGCGCTGATCGCGGCCCACTTCGGGATGGTCGGCGGCGAGCTGATGGGGCGCGGCGAAGTCCGCCCCGACAAAGGCTCCGGGTCCTACGCCGAAGGCCCCGTATTTTGGGAAGTCTGCGTCGGCGGCGTGGAAGCCGAGATCGATCCAGAGACGGGCCAGGTGCGGCTGCGCAAGGTCGTCACCGTGGCCGATGTCGGCAAGGCGCTCAATCCGAAGCTGGTCGAAGCTCAGGAGATGGGCGGCTCCATGCAGGGAATCGGCAACGCGCTCTACGAAGAGATGCTGTTCGACCCCCACACCGGGGCATTGCAGAACGCCACCTTGTTCGATTACCACGTGCCCACCTTCGCCGATCTGCCGGATGCGTTCGCGTCCAACATCGTGGAAAACGGCGACGGACCGGGGCCGTATGGGGCCAAGGGCGTTGGCGAGGGAGCGCTGGCGGGAACCACGGCGGCGGTCGCCACGGCGCTGGCCGACGCCGGGGCGGTGCTCGATGCGCTGCCGGCCACGCCGGAACGGGTGTGGCGCGCGCTGCGGACGAGGCGCGACGCCGCGGCTGACTGAGCCGCATCACATCGGCGAATGATCCCGCGCCGGAGGCGGCCGGGCACGGTTGCGATGAACGCGGAGGTTCGGAGGCGACGATGAAAGTCTACCTGCTCGACAACGGCACGCTGATGCTGGACAAGTCGCTGGCCACCTGGAACCACAACCAGGGCATCGAATTCCGCTTCCCGGTGTTCGCCATCTACGTCGACCATCCGGACGGCAAAATCATGATCGACACCGGGTTCGACAAGGAATGGGTGGACCGCAAGCTGCCCTTTGAAAAGCCGACCCAAACCGCGGAGCAGACGATCCAGGCGCAGTTGGCGAAGATCGGGGTGAAACCGGAGGAGATCGACATCGTCGTCAACTCCCACCTGCACTTCGACCACTGTTCCAACAACAAGCTGTTCCCGCAGGCCAAGTTCATCTTCTCCAAGTCCGAGTTGCGCCACGCCTACGTGCCGGACGTGTGGGAGCGGCTGGGCTACGACCGCACGCTGGTCGATGTGCCGATGAAATCGGTGGAGCTGCTGGAGTTGGGCGACTTCGAGTACGAGGTCGTGCCGGGCATCACCCTGGTGGAGACGCCGGGGCACTCCAACGGGCATCTCTCGGTCATCATCCAACCCGGCGAGGGGCATCAGCCGATGGTCTTCCCGGTCGACGTGGCCTACACCCGCCACAATCTGGAAGACAAGGTGCTGATGGGGCTCCACTCCGACCCGGAAGATCTGTGGCGCTCGATGGTCAAGATCGAGAATATCGCTCGCCGCCTCGGCGGCAAGATCTTCTACTCGCACGACCCGGAAGATTTCGCCACCTATACGCTGGCCCCGGGGTATTACGGCGGCTAGCCCGCTCGCTTCGCGCCCGACGCCGCCGCAGGACCGTACGATGTCGTTCGACCCGATCGCCAAACTTCGCCGCCATTGGCCAATGCCGGTTTTTGCCGGAGGACCGCCCGTGCCGCAGCCAACCGCGCCGATCGCGCCGCCGCGCCCGATCGCCGCGGTCGCGGCGGCAGGTTCCGGCGGCGCGCCCGCGACCAATCTCGCGCCGGCGGTGGAAATGCGCGGCATCGGCAAGCGGTTCGGTTCGGTGGTGGCCAACGACGACGTGTCGCTCACCCTCGAAGCCGGCGAGATTCACGCCGTGCTCGGCGAGAACGGAGCCGGCAAGACGACGCTGATGAGCATCCTCTCGGGGATGTATCAGCC
>JADLCW010000077.1 GCA_020847015.1 Thermomicrobiales bacterium
ACCTTGCCGCTCATCAAGGATTCCGACGGCGACGGGTTCACCGACGGCGAGGAAGTGGCTGCGGGCACGGACCCGCTCGACCCGGCGTCGTTCCCCGCTTCCGAAGCGGACGCCGAGCCGACGCTGGAAGCGGAGGCGCCAGCCGAACTGACCGAGGACGAGACCCTACAGACCGAAGAAGCGCCACCGCCGGTCGAGGAGGAAGCGCCGCCGGTCGAAGCGGAAATCCCGCCGGCACAAGCGCCGGGCGGCACGGATACCGATGGCGATGGCATTCCGGATGAAGTCGAGTATCAATTGGGCACCGACCCGTTCGTCGCGGATACGGATGGCGACGGGTTGTCCGACGGTGATGAATATCATGTCTATGCGACGGGCTTGCTGAATCCGGACAGCGACGGCGACGGGGTGCTCGACGGCGACGAGATCAATAACGGCACCAACCCGAACGATCCGACTAGCTACTAGCGGAGATCGTCGGCAGGGGAGGCGGGTTTCGACCCGCCTCCGTTGTCGTTGCGGCCGCCGCGTTCGGCTTCGTGGTGGACGCGTGCTTCGCGCGCCCGCCTCCGCGTCGGTTGCTCGGCCACGCCGCAGCCGCTGTCCGCTCCCACGTCGTCGCCCGCCCGCCACGTCAGCTTGGGCGCGATGAAGACTTCCCCGTCTTGGGCGACGCCGCGCCGATTTCCCTCCTCTTCGCCTTCGCGGTCCTGAAGAGGGCGCAGAGCGGGAGAGAAGGTTCCCTCCGGGAGCTTCCTCGGTGGGTCCCCATCGCAGTTCGGACCGGGACGGATGAGGCGCACGGCGCGATTCCGGAATTTGGCTTGGCGCCGGGTCGCCCGCGAAGCGCCGCGGCCGAACGGCTTGGCGGCCGGCAGCATTGCCGGCCGAACCGGTCGCCCGGGGCCAAGCTGGAGCGCCGCTCCGCGTCTCGCCGCCGATACGCGGTTGCGGCGTTGATCTCGGATGTCTGAATTTTCACGCACTTTCTGCTGACGCGCTCACCGCTTGGGAACATCCACGGGCATCGCGACCACCCGCCCTGCAAGCCGAGCCGGCGGTGCGATCGCTTGGGGTGCGTTGTGGGCTCCAAAGGAAGCTGGATCAGCGTCCCACCACGTCAGGAGCGGAAAGTCATCGACTATGAGTAAGCACCTATGGAGTTGAACGTGATGTCCATGAGTTTGCTATTGGACCCGCGCGACAGAGCCCCGGCAGGCAGTTCGCCCCACCGACCCTGCCGCTGATGGTCGTCGTTTGCTGGAGTGCTCGATGAGGAGGCTCTCCATGGAGGACGCGCGATTCGATAGGCTGGCCCGGAAGATCGGCGTGCTGACGACCGGGCGGACGACGCTGGCGGCGGCCGTCGGCGCGGCGCTGGGAGTGCTTGGTTGGGCGGAGTCCGAGGCGGCCAAGTCCGGCGCGTGCAAGCAGCAATGCCCGGAGTGTCAGCGCTGAAAGCAAGGCAAGTGCAAGAACCGCCACGGGAAGAAGCACTGCAAGCAGGACAGGCGCCAGCCGAAGCCGGCGGGCGCGGCGTGCTCGCTCGGTAGCGGCCGCGGCGGTTGTTGCGACGGGCGGTGTCTCGATCTCAAAACCGACAAGGCCAACTGCGGGACCTGCGGCAACGCCTTCGGCGCCACTGAGGTCTGCCAGGACGGAACCTGTTTCTCGACAAACAGTTGTCTCGCCACCGTCACGGGGCTCTGCTCGTCGGGCTTCAGCGTCCCGTGCGGCGAGGGCGCCGGCCCAGGTCAATCGTGCTACTGCAGTCTGAGCGCAGAAGGCAACGTGGTGTGCATCGAGTTTCCTATCGGCGTCGATTGCTCGAACCTCACGGCCTGCGCCACCAGTGCTGGCTGCCCGGAAGGGCGGGCCTGTGTTGAGACGGAGTCGTGTTGCACGCTGGGACCCGCGAACGCGTGCTTTGCAAGCTGCCCCAACTCAACCGCCTCGGTCAAGTCTGGTAAGCACAGCCGCAACCCGCTTGTGAAGTAGGGGCAGCACTCATTCCACGAGGGACCCCGGGAGCGCAACCCGGGTCTCCCTTACTTCCTATCGCCGGCTGCTTCCCCAACCGGGGCACCCGAACCGCCCCAGGGTCCTGGTTCTGCGGCCAAACCTGGCCGCGAAGAAACGTGCGGCAACGGGAATGCGCCGTGGGAATCGGGGTCCACCTCGCTTTCGGTATGCCGCGAATTGCCCTCCAATCACGCGGCGATTCGACCAGAGAGCGCTCGTCGAAAGAAGCTGAGCGCTCAGCCGGCCGGGCGCGGCGATTGGAGACGGCGGGGGCTGAGCGCGTTGAGTGTTTCCACCGGCTCGTCGCCGACGACGCGGGCGCCGTGTGGCACGTTCGCTGGCAGCACCGCCACTCCGCCCGCTCCCAGTTCGATCGATTCGCCCTCGACCTCGAAAATGATGCGACCACTCAGCACCAGCGTGATCTGCTCTTCGGGATGGGCATGCATGGGGAATACCGCGCCGGGTTCGTAGCAGTAGCGAACCACCGTCTGGCGCTCGCCGTGGATGACACTACGGGTGATTCCCGGCAGCACCGCCTCCACCGGCAGATCGGCCCATTTCGCGGCGCGGGCGGCGTCGGTCACAATAGAAACCAGCCGGCCAGCAGCGCGAGCGCGAGAATCAGCACGATGGGGCTGGCCGCGCCCATCCCCCAAATCGCCCAGATGATGGCCGCCAGCAGCACCAGTACGGCGAGCGTAATGAAGTAGCGGAGTTCGCTGACCCCACTCAGGCTGAACCGCTCGGGGTAGCCGACCGGATCCGGCGGCGAGGTCAGATCGCTGCCGGACAAGACCTGGCGGGCCTGCCGGATGCGCGCGGCGCGTTCCTCATCTGCCGGACGTCCCACGGCGCACCTCGCTGTGGCGAACTACGGTTCGAAGATTCCGGGTCGTTCGCTGACGCCGACCCGGCGCCAGATCAGCACCATACCCAGCTTGATGATGCCCGTCCAGATCACGAGCAACCCGCCGAGCGTCCATACCGAACTCCACCCGAGGGCAAGCGCGGCGACGAACAGCAGCACGCCGACGATGGTGATGACAACGGAAATGATAGTGAGCCAACGCATCGCGACGATCTCCGGGAGCGCGGCGACGAGCCGCGTCGCGTCCCATGCTAGCCGGGCGGGCAGGCGCCGCGCAAACGCACGAGCGGGGCGGCGCTGGCCGTCCCGCTCGCGTTCACCGGAGTCGTGGCGGTGGGGTTGGGAGACCCGAGGAACCCTCAGGCCAAATGCTTGGATGGTCAGCCGGGGACGAACATGGGCACATCGGCGTCCGCCTCGGTGGTCAGCGGTTCTGGCGTGACCCCGAGCGCTGCGGCGACGGCATTGCCCAAATCGTTCATCTGCGGCTTCATGAACCCCATCGTCGTCCAGGTCACGACACCGTCGCGATCGATGACGAACACGGTGGGGGTGGCCACCACGCCGAAGGCGGTGGTGATCGGGAACGTATCGCCTTCGATGAGGAGCGGGATGGTTAGACCTAGCCGCCGCGCGAAGGAGCGGGTGACATTGGTCGAATCCTGCGAGACGCCGAAAACGCTCAAACCCTGCGCACCGTAGCGGTCAGCCAGACGCTGCAGAAACGGAAACATCGTTTTGCTCGCCTGGCACGAACTCTTGTAGACGCCCAGCACGATAGGGCCACGCTGCAGCGCTGACTGTAAATGATGCGGGACGCCCTCTGCGTCGTCGAGCGTCGTATCGAGCGCCGGCGCGCGCTCCCCTGCGCCGATAGTTGCCACCTGCCGATCCTCCCCAAGGTTGCGCGGTCGATCCGTCCGCGATCCTAGTCCGCCGGCGTCGGTTCCGACAAGGCGTTCGCTCGAGAGGGCATGTCGGCGGCAGCTAATCCGCGGCGCACGTCTCGCTCCAGATCGGCGGCGTCTTCGATGCCGACCGACATGCGGATCAAATCGCGACCGGCCCACGGCCAGACGAGCGTGGCGACATCGCCCAGGCTGACGGCGATGGTGCACATCTCCAGCGCATTGAGAAACCGTCGCGTGGCCGGGGGGCCGCCGCGCAGGGTGAAGGAGAGCATGCCGCCGAAGCGATCCGGGCCGACTCCCACCAGACGCGCCGCCACATCGTGCTCGGGGTGCGTTTCCAGCCCTGGATAATTCACGGCGGCCACAGCCGGGTCCGTGGCGAGCAACCGCGCCAAACGATCGGCGTTGCCCGAATGGCGCTCCATGCGCAGCGGGAGAGTTTTCACTCCGGCCAGCAGCATCCAGGCGGCGAACGGCGGCATCTGGCCGCCCAGGCGAAGCATCGTTTCCCGCACCGGCTCCGCCAGATCGCGCCGGCCGCTGATGAAGCCGCCCTGCGTCTGCCCCATGCCGGAGAGATACTTGGTTGCGCTGTGGAGCACGAGATCTGCGCCGTGCTCCAGCGGGCGCAGCAAGGCGGGCGATAAAAAGGTGTTGTCGACGATCAGCGGAATCTCCCGACTGCGCGCCAGCTCGCCAAGCGCGGGCAGATTGACGACATGGAGCGCGGGATTGGAAAAGGGTTCGACGTAGAGCGCCCGCGTCGCGGGTCCGATCGCCGCCGCAACCGCGGCGAGATCGCGCGCATCGACGAGCGTCGCCGAACTTCCATGCTGCGGCAGATCGCATTGCAGAAAGTCGCGTGTTTGCTCGTAGAGTTCCGCCGAAGCGACGATATGGCCGCCGCCACGGACCAGCGTCAGCAGCGTGGCGGCAATGGCGGCCATCCCCGAAGCGGCGGCCACGCTCGTTTCGGCGCCTTCGAGATCGGCCAGTTTCAGTTCCAGGCTGCGCGCAGTCGGATTGCCGCGCGGCGAGTAGGTGAAGTGCGGCGCCTCGCCGGCCCGCATCGCCTCGACATGGTCGGCGGAGCGGAAGGCGTAGGTGACATTCTGGTAGAGCGGCACGCCATGGGCGCCGGTGGTCGGGTCCGGGGTCTCGCCAGCATGGACGCAGCGCGTCGTCAGGCCGCGGTCGTCGATCATCGCCTCCCTCACCGGGGTCGTCGTCATTGACCGACGGCTCAGGCGCCGTCGGCTCGCACTACTAGCACGGGCGCCTGCGCCTCATGAACGAGGCGGTCGGCCACGCTGCCCAATAGCGCGCGCCCGACACCGCCTTGCCCGCGCGATGTCATCACTACCAGATCGCCGGGACGCAACGCATCGATGAGCGCCGCGGCGGGGGAGCCGGTCAGCGTCGCTCCATTGGCCATCGTATCCCGATTGCGGAGATCCTGCGCGATCGTCGCCAGATACGCCTCGGCGGCGGCCCGCTCGCGCTCGACGGCGGATGCGGCGGCGACGGCCGCCGGCAATCCCGCCTGCGCCGCATCGCGGGCCGGAGAATGCTCCACGACCTGCATGAGCTGGATCGGCACCCCGAGATCGTTCGCTAACTCCAATGCGATCGGCAGCGCCGCCTCGGACCGAGGCGACCCATCGAGCGGCACGACTATCCGAGTGACGGGCGGCTTCGCGCCCGGGCCCATCGAACTGCGGATGAGCAGCGTCGCGACCGGAGCTTCTCGAGCCACGCGGTCGGCGACGCTGCCGAACACAGCGCGACCGGCCCCGCCCCGACCATGCGTGGTCATCACGATCAGATCGGCGTCGCGGGCGGCCTCGATGATGGCCTGCGCCGGTTCCTGCCATACGACACGCGTTTCGGTTTCGCGGCCATGGCGGCGGAATCGCGATGCGGCGCGATCGAGATAGTCGATCATCTCCCGCGCGCGGCGCTCTCGCCACGATGCGACCTCGCCAGGAGCCCGTGTTCTTGCCGCCGGTTCGGGTGTTTCGGCCTGCAGCAGCAGCACGCGCTGGCTGGGAATCAACTCGACCATCGCCAGCGCCGTTTCGGCGACCTCGGAACCATCGAGCGGGACAAGAATGCAATTGCGCACGCGTCACCTTCCTCCCGCTCGCAGCGGGTGGCGTCTCAGACGGAAGTTTCCGGGGTCTCGGTCGGGCGACCGGTCGCCGGCACGATCACGATCGGCGCCGGGGAGTCGCGCACCAACTGCTCGGCGACGCTGCCCAGCAGCCAGCGGCGCACCCCGGAGCGACCGTGACTGGTGAGGACGATGACATCGCCCGGATTCACCACCGTCTCGATCGCCACGAAGGGCGAGCCGACCCGCACTTCGGTCGTGACCGCCAGCCCGGCCACGCAGGGATTCGCGGCGGCCTCTTTCAACGCGGCGTGCGCGGCGTCGGTAATCTCTTCGTACATTTCTTCGTAGATGTTGCCGGGGATCGGCATCGCCACCGCCGGCGCCATGGGAGTCAGACGCGCGAGATCCACTGCCGTCAGCAGCAGTATCGGCAAGTCGTGCGCCCGTGCGATCGCCGCCGCTGGCCGCAGCGCGTCGAGCGCCAATTGCGACCCGTCAAGCGGGACGACCACACGCCGAAAAGCGATGTCGCGCACCAGCGCCGCATCGGGCGCCGCGCGCACGATCAGCACCGGCACGCTGCTGGCGCGCGCGATGCGATCGGCGACGCTGCCGAACACCCAGCGGCCGACGGCCCCACGCGCATGCGTGGCGACGACGATGGCTCCGATGCCGCGACTCGCGGCGGTGGCCACGATCGCATCGGCGGGGTTGCCGCTGACGACCGACAATTCGACATTGGCGTCAGCCGGAAGCAGCATTCGCGCGTCTTCGAGCGAGCGGAGCGCTTCGTTTTCGGCGGCGCCGCGCACCTCGGCGGAGCGCTCCGGCGTCAGCATCTCCTCGATCGGTCCGGTGGAGGCGAGTACGCGCAGCAGCACGAAGCGGGCATCTGGCCCGGCCATGGCCGCCGCGAACGGCACTGCCTGGTTGGCCATTTGCGAACCGTCCAGCGGCACCAGCAGCGTGTCGGTTACCTGAGCCTCGTCCACGGCGCTTCGACCCTCTCGCGAGCCGCCTGAGAGCGGCGTTTCGACCCAATACGGCGCTAATCGTACTCGCGGAGCGGCGCCGGCGCGGTAGTGGATCGCGTTGAGCGTCGTTACGGCGTGGCAGCAGTCTCGGCGTCGACCGGGGGCAGCACCCGCCAGATGGCGCCCGTGCCCGGGTAGGGGACGACGCCGAGATCGGCGATATAGAGCGCGCCCTCGGGACCGAACGCCAGCCCCAGCGGGTGCTCGGGCGCGCCGCCCGCCGGTCCGGGAGCCGGATTGCGTAGCAACCCGACGACCTGCCCCGTTTCCGGGTTCACGAGATCGATCGAACCAGTCGGCGGCGGCCCGGAGCCGGCGGCGGGTTCACCCGGGGTGTACAGCGTGCCGAAGTGGCCGGCGACGAGATCCCCGGCGAACGCTCCCCAGCTTGCCGGCGCTTGCGCGAGGTGACCGGTTCCGGTGTGAGGCCGCCAGACGACCGCCGGACGCGGAATGGCCGGTTCGGTCAGCAATTCGGCATGATTGGCGATGATGAATTCCTGCTGCCGCACCGCGCCAGGAATCGCATACTCCGGATCCGTCACCGGCAAACCGGCAACGAAATCGGGGAGGCCGGTCCAGGTCCCGGCATCCGCGTCGACGAAGCGCCACAGTGTTTCCGGGGCATGCGGGACGGCGAGTCGGCTGCCTTTGGCGTCAGGGCCGTCGTCCAGCACCCAGACCGCGCCGCCGGAATCGACGGCCACGCCGAATGCGCTGAGAAATCCCCAGGCAAAGACGTGCAGCGTTCGCTCCGGATCGTCGGGGCGGAAGCGGAAGAGCGCGCCATTGCATTTGGTTTCACCGGACAGGCGCGTGCCCATCTGCACGACATGGCCGAAGGGCTGGTAGGGACTGGTCGCGGTTTGGTCGGTGGGGTCGTCGGTCAGCGGGTTGTCGGAGACGAAGGGCGGACTGGCGACGACGATGTCGCGGCAAGGCACATCGTGCAGGGTCGGGCGCTGTGTGAGCCACAGGTTATCGAGACCGACGACGCCGGCGTTGCTGACCAGACCGAGGCCGAAGTAAACCCAGCCGTCCGGTCCGAAGGCGAGCTGGGTATTCGGGTGGTTGCCGAGCGCCGGCAGATCGTCGATGAGCGGCGCGACCGCGCCGGAGGCGATATCCACGGTGGCGATCGTCGTCGGATACGACACATAGAGCCGACCATCGGGGCCGAACTCGATATCCGTGATTGGCGCCAGCAGTCCTTCGTCGGCGACGACCGCGGTCGTGCCGTCCGGCTCCACGCGAACGATTTGCGGCGTTCCGCCGAACTGACCGGAGAGCGCGGCGTAGAGCGCGCCATCGGGAGCGACGGCGAGACCGATCGGGGCGTCCAACCCGCTGGCGACGAGTTCGAGACCGAAGCCGGGCGGCAGCCCGATCTCCGCAGCGGTGACATGTTTCTGCGTCTCATGGAACGCGCGCAGCGCGGCGGCGTCGCTCAAATCGGATGCGGGGGCGGGCGTCGCCGGTTGGGCGAGCACGGCCAGCGGCAGCATCGCCGCCGTCAGCGCCAGCGCGGCAACCTGCCGGATTCGGACGCGCATGGGGAACCTCCTCCCGAGTTGGCGGAGGTCTCCCCGCCTGGCAGGTCGATGGCCGCACGGAACGTGCCGCCCGCCCACCTCAATGCGGATCGCGATCCGGCAACGACCAATGGCGGGCGCGGGCCGCCGCCTGCAGGTCCGGCCGAACGTCCGGGTGGGCGATGGAGGTGAGCAACTCGGCGCGTCGCCGCAGGCTCTGTCCGCTCAGGTCCACCGCGCCGTATTCCGTAACCACATAGTGGACGTGTCCGCGACTGGTGACCACGCCAGCTCCGGCGGCGAGCGTCGGCACGATGCGAGAGACGGCTCCACTGGCGGCGGTGGAGGGCAGGGCGAGGATGGCCCGGCCGCCCGGAGCGAGATTTGCTCCCCAGATGAAATCCATCTGGCCGCCGATGCCGCTGTAGATGCGCGTGCCGATGGAATCAGCGACTACCTGGCCGGTGAGATCGATCTCGATGGCGGAGTTGATCGCGGTCATGCGCTCATTGCGGCGAATTTCGCGGGTGTCGTTGACGATGTCGGAGGGGTGGAATTCGACGAAGGGATTATCGTCCACGAAGTCGTACAGCGCCTGCGAGCCGAGTGCGAACGAGGTCACGATGCGTCCGGGGAAGAGCGTCTTGTAGCGATTGGTGACGACCCCGCGCTCGGCCAGCGCGACGAGCCCGTCGGAGAACATCTCGGTGTGAACGCCGAGATCTTCCCGGTCGATCAGGCGTTCCAGCGCAGCGTCCGGGATCGCCCCAATGCCCATCTGCAAGGTCGCTCGTTCCGGCACGAGGTCGGCTACGAATTGGCCAATTTGCCGCTCCGCCGGGCCGATGCGCGGGCGATGACCGGTTGGCAGCGGGCGGTCGGTTTCCACCAGCGCCGCGAAGCGGGAGATATGGACGGCGGAGTTGCCCAGCGTGCGCGGCACGCGAGGATTAATCAACCCGATGACGACGGGAGCGACATCGGCGGCGGCGCGGGCGCAGGCGATGGACGTGCCGAGCCGGCAGTAGCCATGGCGATCGGGAGGCGAGACCTGCAGCAACGCGACATCGAGCGGCAGCCTCCCCTCGCGGAACAGCGCCGGCACGCGGGAGAGAAACACCGGGGTGTAGTCGGCGCGGCCATCATTGACGGCGTCGCGCACATTGGCCCCGACGAAGAGCGCGTTGTGGCGGATGTGGGGAGCGATTTCCGGAGCGACGTGTGGGGCCGGCCCCTCGGTGTGGAGCGCGACGATCTCGACGTCGTGCAACTCGGGGGCGCGACGAACCAACGCGTCCAGGAGTTCGTGCGGGGTCATCGCCACCTCGTGCAGGTACACGCGATCCCCGGATTTGATCAGACGCACGGCTTCGTCGGCCGTGCGAAGCGGGGGCATGCCGGCCGCCGGGCGCATTGCGTGCGTCATGTGTCCTCCTCGGGTTTACGCGAATACCGAACGCGGCAAAGGGTATACAAACGGCGCCAAATCACTAGAATGCAGGAAAGACCGCAACGGGAGCATCCCCGCCGCCTGGCCCTTGGTTGTGGCGTTATCCGCGCCGAGATGTCGGGTTGGCGACGGTAATGCGCCGTGCGGTTGAGTGCGTGCGCCGGAGGGGGAATTATGAGTTCTGACGAGTCGAAGGGGGCGAGCGGACCGGATGAGGCGGCTGACGATCTGGCGGCGGCGCTGAGGCGGGTGCGCGAGGAACTGGAGCGGCTGGCGACCGAGGTCGAACGCACGGCCTCCGCGCGCTACGACGAATTGAAACCGGAACTGCGCGGCGCGCTGGACGACCTCGACGGCACGATCGACGGCCTGGCCGGGAAAGCTAAAGATCTGGTCGCGAAAATCAAAGAGCGAGTGGACGAGTCGGCGGGCGCCGGGGGCGACGGCGAGTAAGTGCGGATCCGGCGACCGGCGCCGCCAGGTCCGCGGAGCATCGGGTATCGGCGGGTATGGGAGGAGCGAGACGGACATGATGAATCCAGCGGTGAATTCGAGCGGCTACGGGCCAAGCGGAGGGGTCGCCCGGGATCTGGGGCGAAACTGGGTCTGGGTCGTTCTGCGTGGCGTCTTGGCCTTGATTCTGGGGTTGTTCTTCCTGTTCGACCAGGCGGGCACGATGCTGGCGACCATCTGGGTCTTCGGCGCCTTCGCCCTCGTCTTCGGGGTGACGGGACTGATCGCCGGCATCCGCTCCGAGGGCGGGGCGAAGATGCCGCTGATCCTGGAAGGCGTCCTCGGCATCCTCGCCGGCATCATCGCGTTCGCCTGGCCGGGGCTGACGCTGCTGACGTTCGTCTACTTCATCGGCGCCTGGGCCATCATCACCGGCATCGTTCAGATCTACGAAGCCATTAAGCTGCGTGACGAGATCGACAACGAGTGGTGGCTGGTTCTCGGCGGCATCGCCTCGCTGGTCTTCGGCATCCTGGTGATCGCGTCGCCGCTGCTCGGGCTGTTCACCATCGCCACCCTGCTTGGCATCTACGGCGTGCTGTTTGGAATCCTGATTATCGTGCTCGGATTCCGGCTGAAGGGACTCCAGCGATAGAGATCGGGAGGTGCGCGGGAGCGGCTGCTCCCGCGCACCCGACCGCAACTCCCGCGAGATCAATCGTTCTCGTCGCCAACCCTCGGTTCACTGCAGACAAGCGACATCGGCAGGTAGGCGGCGGCGCAAACACGCTTGCTGGAGACTGCCGGCGGGCGATCCGCCGGAGGAGGGCGGGCGCAACGTGGCGCACCGCGCTCGTACGAACAGCGGAGAGCGATTCCGGCGCATTGGGCGACGCCGGCGTGATTCAGCCGGCGCGAACGCCGAAGTCCAACCTCAGCGACCATAGACCGAGACGTGGCGCGGGCTCGAGGCTGTAAACGGCTCACCCTCCCAGCCGCCCCAGCGATTCTTGAGCCGCAGCCCGGCGATCCGGGCCATCAGGTCGAGTTCGCTCGGCCAGGCATAGCGCGTAACGATCGGGAATAACCGGACCCCAGCCGGCGACAGCACCACATGGCTTTCTTCGAGCATCTGTCGAACGGGGTCGTGCCGCCCGACGTCGAGCCGCACCTCGCCGATCTCGATGCCTTCAGCATCGACGTACTGGTTATCGCGCAAGCGCAAGAGGTAGCTGGGGACGAACGCCTCAACAACGAAAACGCCATCCTCGGTCAGGTGCGTGGCGACGTTCTCGAAGCAACGAACCTGATCGTCCTGCGACAGCAGATTGAAGAGGGTGTTGAACACGAGGTAGATCAGGCGGTAGCGACCGGTTACGCCAACCTCGGCGAAGTCCCCGAGCGTGACGGGAATCTGCTCGCCGCCGGGTTTGGATCGCAGTCGGTCGAGCATGGCCGGCGACAGGTCGATGCCGGCGAGGGGGATGCCTCGGGCGGCGAGCGGCAGCGCAATGCGGCCAGTGCCGATAGCAAGTTCGAGCACAGGCCCCCCGTTCGCCAGGGACGCGAGGAATTCGACCGTTTGCGCTTCGTCGCCTCGGAGCACGTCGTCGTAACCAGCGGCCGCCTCGTCGCCGAAGCTGCTGACGATCGGGTCGTAGTCCTTCACGCTGCCCTCCCGCCCGCTTGGATGCGAATGAGACTACGGCGCCGCCTGACGCCCATGCGCTGCCCCGCAAACCGCTCCGGCGGGACCTTACCGTCGGCTGCATCGCCGTCGCAAGCCGGGTAATTTCAGGATCGAGTTCGGAATCCCGATCGCCTCGCTCGGATTCCGCCGGCAGCGGCCCGCAGGGCGGCGGCGCATGTTTTCGGATATTCTGCTATAATGCGCCGAGATTGACTGTCACGCCTCTGCTGACGCACCTGCTCGCGCCAGTAGAGGCGTCTTTATTTGGCGCTTTTCGATTCCTCCCGAAGCATCCTGGCGCCATCGCCGGTTTTGTTGCGATCTTGATACACCCCTCTCCGACGTTGCCACGTCCCCGTCATCGCCGATGCGGCATGCTTCCGCCGACGAAAGCGATGGAGCGACCGCGAAAGGCGCGGTCAGGGAAATGAAAGGCAACGGCTCGATGAGCGTATTTTCCAATCGGTTGAACCGGCGGCGCGCGATGAGCGTGCTCGGTCTTTCCGGGGCAGGCGCGGTCGCGGCGGCGGTGGCGCCGATGGGGGCGACGGTAGGGCGCACGGCGGCGGTGAACGAAGTTCCCACCCACGACCACGCGGCCGCGGCTCCGGCGGCGCAGGACGACGGCAAGGGCATGACCGTCGCTGAGATGGACGCCATGCACGAGGAAGGCATCAAGGCCTTCCCGGCGGAAACCAAAGGTCTCGGCGGGCAGCCGCTCGAGTTCGAGATGGACGGCGACACCAAGGTGTTCCGCCTCGTCTGCCAGGCGATCGAATGGGAGTTCGCGCCCGGCAAGACGGCGCAGGCGTTTTCGTACAACGGCGTCGTGCCCGGACCCGAGATTCGCGTCACCGAAGGCGACAAGGTGCGCATTTTCGTCACCAACGAGAGCTTGCCGGAGAGCACGGTGGTGCACTGGCACGGGTTGATGGTGCCGAACAACATGGACGGCGTGGGATTCATCACCCAGCCGCCGATCAAACCCGGCGAAACCTTCACCTACGAGTTCCCGATTCGAGCCGGCAATGCCGGGTCGCACATGTATCACTCGCACCACAACGCGGCCGAGCAAGTCACCAAGGGGTTGCTGGGCGCCTTCATCGTGGAGCCGAAGGATCCGGCCAGCCGGCCCGCCTTCGATCGCGAGTACACGATGATCCTGAACGATGGCCCCATTGGCGGGTTCACCATCAACGGCAAGGGATTTCCGGCCACGCAACCCGTCCTCGCCAAGAAGGGCGAAAAAGTTCTCATCCGATATATGAACGAGGGGCTGATGATCCACCCGATGCACCTGCACGGGATGCCTCAGCTCGTCATCGCCCAGGATGGCTATCTGCTGCCGCAGCCCTACATGGCTGACACCATCAACGTGGCTCCGGGGCAGCGGGTCGATGTGCTGGTCGATGCGACCGAACTCGGCATGTGGGCGTTCCACTGCCATATCCTGAGCCACGCCGAAAGCAAGCACGGCATGTTCGGCATGGTCACAGTGATGATCGTCGAGGAGTAACGACGCGATCGCGGCACGGACGGCACGGCGCCGATCCTGCCGCGGGTCGCGGACCAGGCGGTCGCGTTTCGACCGCGCGGAGGGTTTGGATCATGGGTTTTCTGCGACTTCCGACCGGTCCGGCGTTTGACAGCACGCTGTTCGATCGGCTGCTCGATCAAGAGAGCGCCGATCGGCGAGCGCTGCTGAAGGGCGGAGCCGGACTCGGACTGGCGGCCGCCGCGCTGATCGGGGCTGGCGGGCGCGCGTTCGCGCAGGATCAGCCGACGCCTCCCGGCGAGGACGTCGGTTCCGATCCGCACAGCATGGGCACGGGGCATTCTTCGCCGGTGCCGCAGGGGCAGCCGGTATGGTCGGTGTACGACCCATTCGTGAAGCCAGTCGAGCCGGGCGACAAGGACATCACCCTGGTCGCCAAGGATGTCACGACGCTCATTTCCAAGGATGTCGCGTACGCGGCCTGGACCTTCAATGGCACGGTGCCGGGACCGACGCTGCGGGCGCGCCAGGGCGACACGATTGATTTCACCTTCCAGGTGGATCCGACCGCGTCCACCGCCCACTCGGTGGACTTCCACTCATCGAAGGCGGCGCCGAATGAGAAGTTCAAGACGATCATGCCTGGCGAGGAGTTCAAGTGGTCGTACAAGGCGACCACACCGGGCTGCTTCATGTATCACTGCGGCACGCCGCCGGTGCTGATGCATATTGGAACCGGCATGTACGGGACCATGATCGTGGACCCGGAAGAAGGGTGGGAGCCGGCCCAGGAACTCATCTTCGTTCAGAGCGACTTCTATCTGAAGGAAGGCGAGAACGGCGTCATGGTGCCCGACTACACCAAGATGCTCGGCAACGGAAACATGGATTTCGTGGTCTTTAACGGCTACGCCAACCAGTACGTCGAAAATCCGATCAACGTGAAGGTCGGTGAGCCGATCCGCATCTTCGTCCTGAACGCCGGGCCGAACGTGTGGGCCACCTTCCACGTGGTCGGCGCTATCTTCGACAAGGCGTACTTCAACGCCAACCCGAAGAATGTCCTGCACGGCATGCAGTCGATGCCGGTTGGTCCTGGCGACGGCATCGCTGTGGAGTTCACGCTCGAGGAGCCGGGTGAGTACGTTGCGGTGAACCACTCCTTCGGCCACGCGGCTCACGGGGCCATCGCGATCCTGCGCGCCAGCTAGCGTCGCCTTCATCAGGGGCGTCTCGCCGAGGAGCGAGGCGCCCCGGAGGTTGAGTCGCCATGTTTGCCGCCGCTCATGTGCTTCGCCCGAGCCGCCGCCGGCCGGTCTCGCCGGGTTCGGCCTTGGCGGCATGCGTCTTGGCCGCGGTTGCCGCGCTGGCTATCGGGCGCGGCGTGTATCAAAGCGTGGCGGTCCCTGCGCCGCCCGCGGCCATTGTTCCGGCAGCACCGCACCATGTCGCCGACGCGCTGACCTACACTGGGGAAGGGGTGGAGGTCGTGGTGCCGCGGGGGATGGTCGCCGACCTGGCTGGCGGAGGCCACGGGTTCGAATTGCCGTCGATGGTGCGCATGGAGACCGGGCAGACGATCGTTGTGCGCAACGACGATGACTACACCCACGTCGTGTTGGGCATGGCGGTGAAAGCGGGCGCAACGGAACAGCGCGTCCTCGAAGCGCCAGGCATCGAGATCTACTCGGCCGGGTGCGTCGCCCATGTCAATCCTGGCAGCACCGGAATGACGACGCTGATGGTTTCTGCTCCAAGCTCCGACGCGTGAGCGCGCCGGCGGTGGAGCGCCGGGACGGGGGAACGGTTGGATCGGCTCAGTTCGCTGATGGTGCGGGCGTCGCTCGTGTGGTTGCTGCTGGGGGTGGTCATCGGGGGGCTGATGCTGAACGATGCGCTGCTGCCGGGTCAATGGGTCGCATGGTTTGTACCGACGCACGCCCATATGCTATTCGTTGGATGGTTCTTGCAGTTCGTCCTCGCCATCGCCTTCTGGCTGCTGCCGCGCAAGCGCAGCGAGGCGGCCCCCCAGGGATACAACGAGCGAGTGGCGGCGGTGGCGGCGGCGGCGCTGAACTTGGGGTTGCTGTTGCGGGTGGCGGCGGAGCCAGCCACGCGTGCGGGCTCCGGAGGCGGCTGGACAACGGTGTTTCTTGCGGCGTCGGCGCTGCTGCAAGTGGGGGCGGCGGTCTATTTCGCGGGTAGCCTGTGGCCCCGCACGGCGGCGCGCGCGCCGCGCAAGACCGGATGACGGCTGCCAGCGGGTGGTCGTCGAGCAATGTAACGATTGGAGCAATGGACACATGGACACCACGACGATGACGGAGAAGGATTTCGAAGCGCAGGTCGCCGCCCGGACGATCCGCGATCTGGTGGACCGCACCCCGCAGGTGATGGAAGTGCTGGAGCCGCTGGGGCTCGATCTCTGCTGCGGCGGCGGCCACCCGCTGGGCGAGGCGCTGGATCTGCACGGCATCGCGCGTGACCCGGTCGTTGGCCAGGTCGCTCGCCTGGTCGCCGCGCAGGGCGCCAACGGGCGCTAACGCTGTGGGACGCCGCCTCGTTCCCGCCTCGATAGTCGCCGCCGCCACCGCTTTTGCGGTGGCGGCGGCTCTTGCGGCCGTTTCCCCGCTGTGGCCGACAGCGTGGTCGGCGGCGATGACGCTCGCCATTCTCGGAGGCATCGTGCCGATGATCGCGGCCGTGAACATCCGCGTGGTGCCGGTGTTCACGCGTCGTCAGTGGCGCTCCGAGCAATGGCTGCGGGTGCAAAACACGCTGATGGTCGCCGGAGCCTGGATCGTGGCTGCCGGTTGGCTGTGGCGTCTGGGTTCGCTCGTCACTCTGGGCAGCGCGGTGGCGCTGGCCGGCGGCGTCGCGTTCGTGACGAATGTGGCCCTGCTGATCCGTCAGCCGATCGGCAAGATGCCGGCGCTGCCGCTGCCGTTCCCGGAGCAAGGCCCGATCGATCGGGTCGGCACCGGGTTCATGCGCCTCTCCGGCATCTACCTGCTGTTCGGGTTGGCTGTCGGCCTGATGCGCAGCGTGTGGACGCCGCCGGTCGGTCGCTGGGATCTCGTTTGGGCTCACGCGCTGCTTATCGGCTTCTTCGTGTCGATGGCGGCTGGCGTCAGCTACCACGTGCTCTCCCGTTGGACGGGGGCGCCGTGGCGCTGGACGCGACCAATCCGCTGGCATCTGGAGTTGGTCCGCTACGGGTTGCCGTTCATGGTGCTGGCGCTCGCCACCGGCTGGACGCCGCTCTTTGCGGTCGCCGGCGTCGTGCAGGCGCTGGCGCTGCTGATCTTCGTGGTCAACCTCGTGCCGATGATTCCGGTGCTGCCGGAACTGACGCGACCAGCCTTCGCCGCCGCCGCGCTGCTGATTTCGATCGGGGTGACGCTCGGCGCGTGGTTCGCGCTCGATCCGGCGGTCGGCGCCCGACTGCGGCAAGCTCACGCCGAGTTGAACGTGTTCGGCTTCGCCGGATTGCTGATTTCTGGAACGGCGTTCTACCTCATCCCGCGTTTTGCCGGTCGGCCGCTGCGCTGGCCCCGCCTCGCCGCGACCCAACTCGCGCTGCTGGGCGGGGGCGTCGCGCTCACCGCCGTCGGCTGGGCCTGGCGAGGCTGGGCGGGTGGCCCGCTGGCGATCATCGCGGTGGGTCAGGCGCTGGTGGTGATCGGATTCGTGCTCTTCGGAGCGATCATGTTCGGCACCTTTACTCGTGCCGGATCGGGCGCCGTTTCCGCGGCGACGATCCAGTCCGGCAAGTCGGTGGCGTCGAGGCAGCCGCTGCCGGTGCACCCCGCGCCGCCGCGCGCCTGATTGCCGGACGCCAACGCATTGGTGCGCAAGCCGGCGGCCCAATAGCCGCCGGTTTTGCGTTGCCAGGCGCGAACCATGCGAATATTGCCGACGGACAACATCGAGTGTCGGAGATGGCATGGGCGGCGACGATCGCGGGCGATGGCGGGCCAACCTGCAGGGTGAAATCGATGGCGCGGCGCTCTACCGGGCGATGGCCCAGCTTGAACCATCCCCCGAGCTACGCGAGATTTACGCGACCCTTGCCGTCGCTGAAGAGCGCCACGCCGACTTCTGGCGAGTCAAACTGAACGATGCCGGCGTCACCGATGCGCCGGCCCGGGCAGGCTGGCGCACGCGGGTTCTGATCGCGCTGGCGCGTCGATTTGGAACCGGCTTCATCGTGCCTACCGTGGTCGGCCACGAGCAATCGGACAGTCATCGGTACGCGAGCCAGCCTGAAGCCGTCGCCGCCGGGATGAGTCGAGAAGAACGCAGCCACGCCCGCCTCTTCACCGCAATTGGCGCATCCTCTACGGCTGGGCTGGGCGGCGCCGCCGTGACCCGGTTCGAGGGGCGCCACCGCGCCGGCGGCAACGCATTGCGGGCGGCGGTGCTGGGGGCCAACGATGGACTCGTTTCCAACGCCAGCCTGGTGATGGGCGTTGCCGGCGCCGAGTTGGCCGGGCGTTCCATCCTGGTCACCGGGCTGGCCGGTCTGCTGGCCGGTTCGCTGTCGATGGCGCTGGGGGAATGGCTCTCGGTGCAGAGCGCGCGCGAGTTGTTCGCGCGGCAAATCGCGATCGAAGCCGGTGAACTGGAAACCTTCCCCGAGGAGGAAGCGGCCGAACTGGCGCTCATCTACCAGTCGAAGGGGCTGCCGGCCGAGCGGGCGCAGGAAGTCGCCCAACGCCTGATCGCCGACCGTGGTTCGGCGCTGGACACCCTCGCCCGCGAAGAGCTGGGCGTCGATCCGGAGGAGTTGGGCGGGTCGGCCTGGGAGGCGGCGATCACGTCGTTTCTGCTGTTCTCAGCGGGAGCGATCGTCCCGGTGGCGCCCTTCTTTCTTGCGGAGGGGGCGACCGCCGTAGTGTGGAGCGTTGCCCTGAGCGTCGTTGCCCTGTTCGGCATCGGCGCCGGCATTACCATCATCACCGGAACCAGCGCGCTCGTCTCGGGGGCGCGGCAGGTAGTGTTCGGGTTGGCCGCCGCCACCATCACCTTTGGGGTAGGACGCCTGTTCGGGGCGGTGCTCGGCGGCTGAACGACCGATCGGGATGGAACGGGACAAGGACGGAGGACGGCGCGTGTTTACACGGATTGTCATCCCCCTGGATGGATCCGAAACTGCCGAAGGCGCGTTGCCGGAGGCGACGGAGTTGGCGCGCACGCTGCACGTGCCGCTTTGCTTGCTGCGGGTAGTCGATCTCGGCAAGCTGGAGTCGTACGGCGCGTTTGGGCTGGGGTTGGAATACTCGGCCCTGGATCTCGCCATTCAGGACGAGCGGGCGACCGCGCGCGATTATCTCGAAAAAGCCCAACAGCGACTGACCGCGGATGGGTTGCACGTGATCACCGAGATCCGCGAGGGGCTGGCGACGAACGAGATCGTGAGCGCGGCTGAGCCAGATGATTTGCTGGTGATGGCGTCGCACGGGCGCTCGGGGTTATCGCGCTGGTTCCTTGGGAGTGTGGCGGAATCGGTGATGCGCAAGGCGAATGTGCCGGTGATGCTGGTGCGGGTCGGCGATCGCGATCGTGACGGCGGGCTGGTCGAAGCGTAGTTTCTCGATGGAGCGCTGCTGCGCGACATTGATGAATGTCGACGTGGCGGTGCGGTTTGCGCGATGCTTGGCCGATCTCTGGCGTAAGGCGGCGACCTGTGCGCCATGACGCGCGGGGCGCCGCTGAAACGCGACGCGACGCGATCGACGGAGCATCGATGAGCGACAACGGACGAGACAACCAAACGAACGGTGGTCTGCCGGAGCCGCTATCGACGGAGGCCGGGCGCAACCCGGCAGCCTTGGTGGCTGCCTACGAGGCCGCTCTGGCCGTCGCCTCCGAGCTGGATCTGGATACGCTCCTGCAACGCATTGTCGATTTGTCGCGCCGGGTGGTGCCGGTGCGCTATGCGGCGCTGGGAGCCGCCGACGATCTGGGCGATGTCGTTGGCTTCCACACGTCGGGTATTGCGCCGGAGACCCAGGCGGTGCTTGGGCCGAGCCCGACCGGTCACGGGTTGGTGGGTCTCCTGATCGAGAAGGGCCAACCGCTGATCGTGCCCGACATCACCGCGCATCCGCGGTCGGTCGGTTTTCCGGCCAATCACCCGCCTATGGGGTCGCTGCTTGGGACACCCATTCAGTTGGGCGACAAGACGCTGGGCAACCTGTATCTGTGCGATCGGGTGGATGGCAAACCGTTCACCGCCGCCGATCTCGAAGCGATCCAGGTGCTGGCCGCTCATGCCGCCTCGGCTATCGAGCGGGCACGGCTCTACGGACAGGTGCGGGAGGCGCGCGTACGGGCCGAGGAGCAACGCGATCACCTGCGCGTGATCCTCGATAATTTGCTGACCGGAGTGTTGATCCATTCCCAGCCGGCAGCCCGCATCGAGTTGGCCAATGCCTCCGCGCTCGATCTGCTGCTTAGCCCGGACCGTCCGCCTGGATTCTTGCCGGTGTACGGGCGTGACTTCGAGTTGCTCCAGGCCGATGGCCTGCCGCTGCCGTCCGACGCGCGGCCAGCAGTGCGGGCGCTGCGCGGCGAAACGGTGCGGAACCGACAGTTGCTGGTGCTGCGCCGCGACGGCCAGACCGTGCCGGTGCTGGCTCAGGCATCGCCGCTGCGCGATGCGGCTGGCGAGGTCCAGCGGGCGGTTGCGGTCTACCAGGACATGACCCGGCTGCGGCAAGCGGAACAGATCAAGGATGATTTCCTCTCGCTCATCTCCCACGAGTTCCGCACTCCGCTGACTGCTATTCGGGGTGGGGCGCAACTGCTGGCCGGTCAGGCTGCCGACCTCGATGCCGACACGCGCGACGAACTGCTGCGCGATATCGCCGTCGAAAGCGAGCGGCTGGAGCGGATGCTGGGCAACATGCTGAGTCTGGCGGCAATTCAGGCGGGACGGCTGGAAGCCTCCACCGAGCCGGTGTTGCTGGCCCCGCTGGCTCGCCGCGTTTCGGCGGACGTGGCCCGCTGGTCGCCCAATCACCGCTTCGTGGTCGACCTGCCGCCAGATCTGCCGCCGGCCGAAGGCGATCCGGATTTGCTGGCGCAGGTGCTGCGCAATCTGTATGAAAATGCCGTCAAGTACGCGCCGGACGGTGGCACGGTGCTCACCAGCGCCTCAGCCGAAGACACGGCTGTGGCGCTAACCGTGCATGATGGAGGAGTGGGCATCGCTGCCGAGCACGTGCCTCACGTCTTCGAGCGATTCCGGCGGCCCGGAGCCGACCCCACCGTGCGCGGCATGGGCCTCGGGCTCTATCTGAGTCGGCTGCTGATCGAAACGCAAGGGGGTTCGATCGAGGCGGCCTCGGCTGGACCGGGACGAGGCGCGGCGTTCACGGTGCGTCTGCCGATCGCGCGCGGTTGGTGCGACGACGGAGAAGCATGAGGGAGCGGATGCGGAAGCAGATGGTGCTGGTGGTCGATGACGAGCCGGCCATCGTGCGGCTGGTGCGGGCCAAGTTGCAGGCCGACGGCTACGCGGTGATCGCCGCCGGCGGGGGCGAAGAGGCGCTGCGACTGCTCGAAACGGAGCGGCCCGATCTGATCGTGCTCGACTTGATGATGCCGGGCATGGATGGGTTCGAGACGCTGCGTCGGGTTCGCGAGCGCGACCAAACCCCGGTCATTCTGCTGACCGCTCGTACGGGCGATGCCGATAAGCTGCGCGGGTTGCAGGGCGGAGCCGACGACTATGTGACCAAACCCTTCAACCCCGATGAATTGGCGGCGCGGGTGGCGGCCGTGCTGCGCCGCAGCAGCGGCGCCAGCCCGATGACCACGCGCGAACCGCTGCGCTACCCGGGGGTCGAAATCGACCTGGAGCGGCGGCAGGTGATCGTGGGCGGCGAGGAGGTGCGCCTCAGCCGCACCGAGTGGGAATTGCTGTCGCAGTTGGCGGCCAATACCGGTCGCGTGATGCTGCACGGCGAATTGCTGTCCCGCATCTGGGGTCCTGAATTCCGCAACGAGGTGCATTACCTGCGGACATGGGTCAGCCGCTTGCGCGCCAAGTTGGAGCCGAACGACGACGTGCGGTTGTTCACCACCTTTCCCGGAATCGGCTACCGGATGGAGCCGCCGCAGGACCCGGACGCTACCCCGCCAGACGACGAGTGACGTCGCGCACCGCGTCCTGCAAGATGGCGACATCGTCGGGCGTGGTCGACCAGTTGTCGAAGGCTGCCCGGATGGCAGCGCCGCCGCGCCAGGTCGTACCGGAGACGAACGCGCGGCCATCGCGTTGCAGGGCAACGACGGCTTCCCGGTTGAGCGCATCGCGCTCCGCACCGACGACGCCCTCTGGATCGAGGCGGAAGCAGACGATGTTGAGCGGAGCCGGCGCGACCAGCGTCAGATTCGGTTCGGCCGCGACCCAGCCGGCGAACGCGGCGGCGTTGTCGACGCAACGCTCCACGATGGCGCGGTATCCGGCGCGGCCCTCGGCGCGCAGTGCGCACCAGGCAGCCAGGGCGCGGAACCGACGCGACATCTCCGGCAGGTGCGTGAACGGGTCCCAGGGGGCATCAGAGTCGGGTGCGAGGTAGGCGGCGTCGACGGTGAAGGCCGCACGCAATGCGGCGGCGTCGCGCACGAAGGCGAATCCGCTGTCGTAGGGGACGTTGAGCCATTTGTGACCGTCGGCAGCGACGGAGTCGGCGCGCTCGATGCCGGACAGCAATCCGCGCAATCGGGGCGAGGCCGCGGCGAACAACCCGAAGGCGGCATCGACATGGAGCCAGGCTCCGGCCGGGTGCGTGGCGCAGAGATCGGCAATAGCGGCGATCGGGTCGAACGCGCCGGAATTGACTTCGGCGGCATTGGCGATCACGATCGCCGGCCCTTCATGGCGAGCCAGCTCTTCGGCCAGCGCCAGCGGCTCGGCGCCGCCGGCTGGGGCGGGCAGGGTGATGACGCGAGCGCGCCCAAGCCCGAGCGTGGCAAGCGCCTTGCGGGCGCTGGCGTGAATTTCGGTGGTGGAGATGACGGGGATCGGCGGCTGGCCGGCAAGACCGTCGCGGGCGGCATCGAACCCGAGCCGCTCGGCCGCCCATTGGCGAGCCGCCGCTAACCCGACCAGATTCGCCATCGTGGCGCCGCTGGTGAGCGCACCGGCCCACTCGGCGGGCAAACCGAACAGCTCCTTCAGCCAGCGCAGCACGACATCTTCGGTAGACACTGCCGCCGGGCTGTTGAGCCAGGAGAATGCGTTTTGATCGATGGCCGCGGCGAGCCAGTCGCCGGCCAGCGCGGCCGGAGTGACGCCGCCGTTGACGAAGCCGAAAAAGCGCGGTCCGGGCGAAGCGACAATGCCCGGTTCGGCTCGCCTGAACCACTCGGCGATGGCGTCCTCGGGGGCGCAGCCGGTCTCCGGCAGCGGCGCATCGAGGCGAGCGGTCATCGCTGGCGGGTCGAGCCGGCGCGACACCGGACGGGTCGGCAGACTGGCGAGATAGTCGAGGGCGATCGCGTGGGCGCGATCCAGCGCCGCGGCGTAGCGGTCAACGGAGGCGGAGGGCGCGGCGCCGGCGGCGGATGGTCGAGGGTCGCTCATCGGACTGGAAACCTTTCTGGCTATGGGGCGGTTCTGAGCGCATCGTACCCGACCTCTGCCCTTCCCCGGTTCGATCCAGGCGGATGGATTCGGCGCCGCTGGTGGCTGGTGACAGGCTCTCCTTGGCCGGGTAGCATGCGCCGGACCAGAAGGAATCCATCCGTGGAGGATGCATCGCATGAACGACTGTGACGTCGCCTGGCTGTCGGCGACCGAACTTCGGGCGCGCTACGCGGCGCGGGAGTTGTCGCCGGTGGAGGTGACCGAGGCGCTGCTGACGCGGATCGAGCGCATCAACCCGTCGCTCAACGCCATCGTCACTGTGACGCCGGATCTGGCGCTGAAGCAGGCGCGGGCGGCCGAGCGCGCCTACCGCGACGGCGAGGCCGGGCTATTGGCGGGCGTGCCGATCACGATCAAGGATCTGACGCCGACCAGGGGGATCCGCACCTCAATGGGATCGCTGCTCGACCCGGACTGGATTCCGGACGAGGATGCGCCCTTCGTGGAGGATGTCTACGCCGCCGGCGCGGTGCTGCTCGGCAAAACCAACACCCCGGAACTGGGGTGGAAGGGCGATTCCGGCAACCGGGTGTTTGGCCCTACCCATAACCCGTGGCGGCACGGCAAGACGGCCGGCGGCTCCAGCGGCGGGGCCGGAGCGGCCGTGGCGGCCGGACTGGGACCACTGTCGCAGGGGAGCGATGGAGCCGGGTCGATTCGCATTCCGGCCGGGTTCTGCGGCATCTTCGGCATCAAACCGTCATACGGACTGGTCCCGCAGTACCCGGCCAGCGCCGTTTGGGATCTCTCCCATATGGGGCCGATGACGCGCACCGTGGCCGATTCGGCGCTGCTGCTGAATGTGGTCGCCAGAGCCGATGCGCGCGACCGCCTCTCGTGGTCGAGCGGCGTGGATTATCTGGCGGCCTGCGGAGGCGACATTCGTGGGCTGCGGGTGGCGTGGATGCCAGGGTTGGAAGGCGCGACGGTTGCCCCGGGGGTGATGGCCCCGATCGAGCGAGCGGCGCGCCGGTTCGAAGAATTGGGTTGCACGGTGGAGGACGTGAATCCGGATTTGCCGGCGGCGTGGCCGATGCTGGGCGCGATGTGGACGGCGGCGATGGCCGGGTACTTCCGGGGTCGGGAGGCAGCGGTGCGCGACGTGCTCGACCCGGGGCTGTTTGCCGTAGTCGAGCGCGGCGCGCGCATCGACGGAGCCGAACTGGCCGAGGCGCTCAATCGCCGCAACGACTACTACGAAGCGATGCGGCGCTTCATGGAGCCGTACGATTTGATCTTGACCCCGACGCTGCCGATCACCGCCTTCGACGCGGGTCAGGACGAGCCGCCGCGCCAAAATGCCGATGATGAAACGCCGCTGGATTGGACCCCCTACACCTACCCCTTCAACCTGACCGGGCAACCGGCGGCCACCGTACCGTGCGGTTTTGCCGACGATGGGTTGCCGGTGGGGCTTCAGATCGTGGGGCGATGGCACGACGACGCCACGGTGCTCCGGGCTGCGGCGAGCTTCGAGCGCGCCGCGCCGTGGGCCGACCACCGGCCGCCGCTGGAGCGTGTCTGAGATGTGAAAAGCGGATTGCGATTGCATCTGCACGGTGGTCCGGAGCGGCTTCCCCGGTGAATCGACGACGCGTATCGTTTGGCCGGCGCAGTCGCCGGCGGCCGGGGGCAGCGCTTCGCGGCTCGCGGGGAGGACGGCGGATGGATGATGAGAGCGATCGGCCGGGCGACGAGCGCGATGGGGCGTCTGCCGAACCACGCCCGATCGAGATCGCGCCCTCGCGCGGGGCCATCGATGCCGCGCGGCGGGTGGGAGAGTCGTTCCTGATCGCGATCGTCACCTCTACCGGATTGTATCTGATCGGGTGGGTGTACACAGCGTCCTACTACCAGCGGTTGTCGATCGAACCGACGGCGCTGGATTTTGCGCCGCCCTACGTTGCGCTGCAGGCGGTGCATGCGCTGTCGGG
Source organism: Thermomicrobiales bacterium (assembly GCA_020847015.1). GTDB lineage: Bacteria > Chloroflexota > Chloroflexia > Thermomicrobiales > UBA6265 > CADCWF01. The sequence continues at coordinate 25,170 of JADLCW010000077.1, forward strand.
TTTGCTGCAATACCCTTCGATCTTGCTCCTGCTCTGGTTTCTTTATCATCTGTTGGTCCGGCCGCTGCGGCGCGTTCTTGGGCGAGCGGCCACGGCGCGCCTGCGCAATCTCCGGTTGCTGCCGGTCGTCGGCAACCTGATCCTGATCTCCCCGCTGCTCGTCCAGGCGTACCTCGCTCGCAGCCGCGAGGTAACCATCAATCCGATTTCGGTGATGGGCGAGATCGCCAGCATGTTGGAGAACGCGGCCGTCGTCCTGCTGGTGTACGCGATTTGGCTGGGTTGGGGACAGCGTACGACGCTGGTTGCGGCCGTGCGGGCGCGGCGGGTGCTGCCGATCGCGCTGATGTCGCTGGTGTACTTGCTGGCCGCCTTGTCGTCGACATCGGAAGCCGCGGACACGGCTGCCGTGATGCTGGTGACTGGCCAGGCCGACAACAGCCTGGAGGTGACGATCGCGCTCCGGGACGGGGTGGAACCCGCCTGGGGCGATCGTGAGCTGATCCTGGTGACGGTGCGCCAAGCGACCTACTTCGTGGTCGGGCGCGAGCCGTTCCCGCCCGAATTGCGACCGACCTCCTGGATGGTTCCGGCGGCATCGGTGCAGTCGGCGCAGGTGCGTCGACTCAATGACGCCGACCGGACCGTGACCGAGATGGTCGAGGACGGCGCGTAGCCGCTGCGGCGTCGATCGTCGATCGTTTAGGGTCGTGATCCGCACCGGATCGCGCGGCGGACGTACGATGCGATGATGCGCGCCCGAGCCGGTTTGCGCTCGGGCGCGTCGAACATCTTGTCCGCGCTAGCCGGCCAATTCCGCGCGGGAGGCCACCGCCTCGTGCTCGTCGACCTCGTCGAGGTAGAGCGAGCGAGTCGCATCGCGCTTGCGGATCATCTCGACCACATCGTCCACCGGCAGCGCTCCCAGATCGCGCCCGTTGCGCAGCCGCACGGCGACCGTGCCCGCTTCCACTTCGCGCTTGCCAATGACCAGCATGTAGGGGATCTTCTGAAGTTGAGCGTTGCGGATTTTGGCCTGCATTCGATCGCGGCTGTCGTCCACCTCGACCCGCAGTTCGGCGTCGATCAGCTTGTGTTCGATCTCGCGAGCAAACGGGATCTGATCGTTGGTGATGGGGATGATTTTCGCCTGCACCGGAGCCAGCCACACTGGAAAAGCTCCGGCATAGTGCTCGATCAGCCCGCCGACGAAGCGCTCCATCGACCCCAACAGCGTGCGGTGGATCATTGCCGCCCGGTGGCGCTCGCCGTCCTCGCCGATATAGGTGACATCGAACCGCTCCGGCAGGTTGAAGTCAACCTGGATCGTCGGTCCGGTCCACTCCCGACCCAGCGCGTCGACCCACTTGATGTCGATCTTCGGTCCGTAGAAGGCTCCGCCCCCCTCGTCGATCTCGTAGGGGAGTCCGCGCGACTCCATCGCGCGCTTCCGGTCGTCCGTCGCGCGGCGCCAGACATCTTCCGCGCCAATCGACTTCTCCGGCCGCGTCGCCAGGTAGGCCCTGAACTGATAGCCGAACACGTCGGCCATGTGGATCGCCAAGTCGAGGACGCCGCGCACCTCATCGACCACCTGTTCCGGCGTGCAGAAGATGTGGCTGTCGTCCTGCGTGAAACCGCGCACCCGCAGCATGCCGTGCAGCGTGCCGGAGCGCTCGTAGCGGTAGACCGTACCCAGTTCGGCCAAACGAATGGGCAGATCGCGATACGAATGCACCCGACTCTTGTAAATCATGATGTGGCCGGGGCAGTTCATCGGTTTGACATAGTAATCGACCTCGTCGATTGACATCGGGCTGTACATATTCTCGCCGTAGGTTTCCAGGTGCCCGGAAATCTGGTAGATCTTTTCGGAGGCGATATGCGGCGTGTAGACCAGATCGTAGCCACGCGCCAACTGCTCTTTCTGCTCGAACTGTTCGACCAGATAGCGGATCATGGCGCCCTTGGGGTGCCACAGAATCAGCCCCGAGCCGATCTCCTCGCTCACCGAGAAAAGATCCAGTTCGCGTCCCAACCGGCGGTGATCGCGTCGCTGCGCCTCTTCCAGGCGCTGCAGGTGCGCGTCCAGTTCCTCCTGGGTCGGCCAGGCTGTACCGTAGATGCGCTGCAGCATCGGCCGGTTCTCATCGCCGCGCCAGTAGGCCCCCGCGATGGAGAGCAGCTTGAAGGGGCCGATCTCGCTGGTGGCGGGCACATGCGGTCCGCGGCAGAGGTCGAGAAAGTGCCCCTGCTGGTACGTCGTGATGATCTCGTCTTCGGGCAGCGCCTCGATCAGCTCGACTTTGTACGGGTTTTCCCCGAAGATCTTCAACGCCTCGTCGCGGCTCACGACCGCGCGGGTGAACGGTTCCGCCTTGCCCTGATTGGCGTGCATGCGCTGCTCGATCTCGGCGAGGTCGTCCGGAGTCAGCGGGCGCGGCAGATCGAAGTCGTAGTAAAACCCATCCGCGATGGCCGGACCGATGCCGAACCGAGCGTCGGGGAACATTTCCTGGACTGCTTCGGCCATCAGGTGAGCGGCGGAATGGCGCATGCGCGCCAGTTCGTAGGTGCGCGCATCACCTGCTTCCACTGCAATATCCATTTCGGCGATCTCGCCGCGCGCGTCTGTTGCCGCCATGATGTCACCTCTCGAAACAATAAAAAACCGGCCGCATCCCCCTGCAAGGGACGCCGGGCCGGCGTGGTTCCACCCCTGTTCCGACGCGTGTTGGCGCGTCGCTCGTTGCAGCTGATAACGGAGCTAACCGGAGCCTCCTGGCGCGGGATGCGCTCGGAAGTCGGCTCGCAGGTGGTGTTCGCCGGCGTCCGCTCCGGGCGCTTCTCTCAGCAGGTGAAGCGCCGCGCTGTCGGTGGTTTGCCGGTTACTCGTCCTGGTCGTCACCTTTCAAAGGAAAGGATAAAAGCCGGCCGAGTGCGTGTCAATCGCCAGCGGAGTGCGGCTCGTGCCGCAGAAAGACGCGGGCGGCGGGGGCCAGGCAGATCGCCAGGGCGACGGCGACGACCAGCCACACCGGACGACCCGGCGCCGGTGGCGCGGCGAGTCCCGGAACCGGAGCGACTGGTTGCGGCTGCGACGGTGCAGCGGCTTCAGATGCCGGCTTTACTTGCCGTGCGGCCGCCGGCGTGATGTCCGGCTCCGGAACCGCGGCCGCAGGGCGCCGATCTGGCGCAGGCGCCGCGCCGCCCGGCTTGCCCACGATGATCGCGCTGGAGGCCGTCCGCTGGATCTCCGCCGCATCCGGATCCAGGTAGCGAACGAACTGAGCCGAGGCGGGCGCCACCGTCTGCTGCGCCGTTTTGCGCGCGAACCCGTAGTCGAGCAGCGCGCGGTTATCCTCGTACCAGACATCAGGAGCCACCCCGTCGAGGGTGACGGCGATCATCGTGTCATCGCCGCGGCGGGCGACCTGCATTAGACAGAAGCCAGCGGTGTCGTCGTAGCCGGTTTTACCGCCGACCAGATCGTCGTAGTCATCCAACTCCTTGTTGGTGTTGGTCAGGCGGTAGCCCTCAATGTTGATCGTTTCGGCCGAGATGGCGGCCACGAACCGCGGATACTTGAGTGCGTACATGGTGAAGGCGGCGATGTCGTGGGCAGAGGAGTAATGATCGGGCACGCCCCAGCCGTCCGGATTGACCAGATGAGTTTCGCCGAGACCCATGTCGTGAATGCGCTGATTGGCGCGCTCCACAAAGCGGTCGACCGCCCGGCCGTCATCGTCGCCGGGTTCGCCGCCGAGCACCCGCGCGACCGCCCGCGCGGCATCGTTGCCAGAGGGCACCAGCATGCCGTAGATCATTTCTTCCAGCGTGAAGGTTTCCCCGGGGCCGAATCCCACCTGGGTGGCTTCGAGACTCACCATATCGGCTTCGGAGGTGGTGATCTCGGTCCAGGCCGGGGCGCTCTCCAGCGCTTCGATGGAGGTGAAGATTTTGGTCAGGCTGGCCGGGGGGACGTGCTCGTGCGACCCGCGCTCGGCGAACACCTGCCCGGTGTCGGCGTCGATCACGATGTAGTAGCGAGAAACGATGTCGGGCAATACCGGTTCCGTCTCGGCTCCGCCTGAGGTGGGCGCCAGCATCCCCAGCACCAGCGCCAGAATGGCCGCCACGACCCATGCGCGCAGCGCCGCAATCGCTTGCACCGTTCCTCGCTCCACCCTGCGCTCCCTGCATCTGCTGGGTGCGATGCTAGTCAGCCGCTGCCGGGAGCGTCAAGATTACCGACAGGCGTCTTTCCCCGCAATGCGGGCGACTCGTGGCGAACCGGGCGCGTGGGAGCGTCGATGATGACTGCCTGGGTCTGGCTTCGGCTGCTGTTGACCGCAATCGCCTTGTCCGCCCCGGGCCGCGGGGGCGGCGTCAACCCGGCGGCGAGCGACGACACCGAAGAAGAACCCCCGCCCCCGTCGATCGCGCCGCCGCACCCCACGCTCAAGGCGGACAAGATGGGTTACGGAGCGGCAGCCATCGCCGTGCTGGCCGTGCTGGCGAGCGCGTTGGCGGCGGTGCTCTGGCTTTGGCGACAGGCCGATCCGTCCGGGCCGCCCCCCGTGCTCCGCGGCGACAACGCGCCGCTCGCCTTTGCTTTGCTTGCCCTTTCCGGATGGGTGGTTTACTTGCTCTGGCGCGTACCGCAATGGCAGGCGGCGGCCTGGGCCGAGCGCGCAGGAGCCGACCCCCGCGAACAGTTCGAGATCGAGAATGCGTCCCGCGCCACCCTCGGCCAGATCCTCAGCGGCGTAGCGGTGCTGGCCGGTTTGGTCTTCGCCTGGCAGCAACTCGGCTCCACGTCGCGTTCGGTCGGGTTGACCGAGGAGTCGCTCCAGGTCAGTCAGGAAGGGCAGATCACCGACCGTTTCAGCAAAGCCGTGGAGCAGCTCGGCAGCGACAATCTGAGCGTGCGGTTGGGCGGCGTCTATGCGCTGGAGCGCATCGCGCGCGA
>JADLCW010000078.1 GCA_020847015.1 Thermomicrobiales bacterium
CTCGCCATTCGTCTCCAACGGCAGCGCCAATACGAGATCGGGGCGCTCCGGGTAATAGTTCAACCCGGAAAAGCGCTCCCGGTCGCGCTCCGTCAGCGGCGACGCATAGCCGCTGGCGAAGATCCGATCGCGCCGCTGCCGAAAATACTGGAGCCGCGATCCGGTTGATGGCGTCATGCCGTAGTCCTCCGCTGCGCGGTGTCTCCGCCGCGCGTCATCACAATACTTTCTATTGGAAAGCATAACCAGAGCGTCAAACCGGAGCGCCTGCGGTCGTCTCGGTCAGGAGCGACCCCATGCCGTGCTGCGCGCGCAGTCGGTCCCCCACCCGCAAGGCCTGCGCGGCGATTGTCAGTGCGGGGTTGACCGCCGTCGAGGAAGGAAAAAACCCGGCATCGACCACGTACAGATTGTCTATTTCGTGCGCCTTGCAGAATGGATCCAGCACGGAGGTGTCGGGATCGGCCCCGAACCGCATCGTGCCGCACTGGTGAGAGTTGGTTTCGATGCCCATCCGCCGATCGAGCAGCACCGGGTAGCCAGCGCGCCGCAGCGCCTGTCGGGCATGCCGCAGCAGCCGCTCGTGGGCAGCCAGATTGTTGGGTCGCCAATGAACCCGGATGGAGCCATCCGGAGCCAGAGCGATCCGGTTGGCGGGGTCTGGCAAATCCTCCGACATCACCCACCAGTCGACGCTGCGAGCGGCGAGGGCGGCCAGCAACGGGCGCGGGGTGTGAGGCGCTGAGCCTGCCAGCATCGCCGCCTGCAATTTGCCGACCGGTTGCAGATTGCCCATCGGGAACGGAAATGCCGGGTCCGCCCCAGGACCGTACCAGTCGTTGATGGTGACGGTTTTCTGGAACACCGTCGGGTTGCGACGAGCGGGATCGATCGCGATCAACACCGTGTTGTTGTGGACCATGTAGTGGCGGCCGACTCCATCGGAGCCATTGGCCAACCCGCGCCGGTGGCGCGCATTCGCCGAGCGCAGCAACAGCGCGGCGGAGTTGACCGCCCCGGCCGCGACGACGACGACGTCGGCATGGACGCGAACCAGTTCGCCATCGCGATCCACCTCCAGCGCCGTCACCCGTTGACCCGTCTCGTCGGTGAGCAGGCGACGAACGTAGGAGCGCGTCCATAGATCGACGTTCAGCGAGGCGAGCGCCGGGCGCACCGCGCAGACATCGGCGTCGCCTTTGGCGTCGACCATGCAGGGGAACGCGTCGCACGTGCGGCAGCGAATGCAGCGCCCGGCGGGACCAAAATCGAGACCTACCGGAAGCGGCGCGGGATGGAGCCCCTGGTTCCGCAATCGGTCGGCCAACTCCTCCATGTAGGGGTCGGCCGGCATCGGCGGATAGGGAAAGGGACCGGAGCGCGGGGGGTCGGTCGGGTCCAATCCCGTCAGCCCGTGGACGTGATAGAGCCGCTCGGCGACAGCGTAGTAGGGCTCCAGATCGGCGTAGCGCAGCGGCCAGGCGGGAGCGATGCCGCCGGCATGCTGGACGTCGCCAAAGTCAGTCTCGCGCAGGCGAGGCAACGCAGCCCCGTAGACCTTGGTGTTGCCGCCGACGAAGTAGTGGACACCGGGGGAGAAGGTCGCGCCGCGCGCATCCTGCCACTTTTCGGCGGCCTTGTAACGATTCTCGAGGAAGACGGCCTCCGGGCTCCAGTTCTGCGGTTCCTTGGGCAGAAAGTCGCCCCGCTCCAACAGCAGCACCCGGGCGCCCAGGTCGCGCAGCGCCCAGGCCAGCGTGCCTCCGCCGGCGCCCGTGCCGACGATCGCGATATCCGTCTCGTGGATGGTCATGGCTGTCCCCGGGGTTTCAGCGTGGGGTCGTGGGACGCGCTTGCTATGGCCGCAACATCGCGGTTCGCCATTCCAGCGGATCGAACGCGTCCGCGTCTCGCTACGGGATCACCAGCACCGATTTTCCGCGCGCGTGTCTGGCGGACGCTTTCTGGAGCGCCTCCAGCCCGCGGGCAAAGGGATAGACGTTTTCGATGGTCATTCGCACGCCGCCGGCAGCAATTTGGTTCATCAGGTCGACCAATTCCGTGTGTACGTCGAGCAGAAAGGGGAGTTGCCTGAGTGCAATCCCGCGTTCCGTCGCAAACTGGTCGCCTGAGATAGGCACGACCCTCCCCCCGTCTCTGACGACGGCCATGCTGGACGACCCTGTGCCGGGCTGAATTGCGATCGCGGCATCCACACCCGTTGGGAACCACTGCCGCACGTGTTCTGGCCAGTCGGAATCGTGGTAGTCGACGGTCTTTCGCGCACCGAGGCCAATCATATAGTCATGGTTTTTTTTCGAGGCCGACGCCACCACGTGGCAACCACGCGCGTCGGCGAGTTGGATGGCGAGCGTGCCAATGGCTCCCGAAGCTCCGGCAATGAACACCGATTCATCCGGCTGCAAGTCGAGGGCATGCAACGCTCTGAGAATCGTGCTGCCGGCGACGGGAACCGCCGCCGCCTGCGTAAACGGCATGCCTTCCGGCAGGCGCACGATAGGCGCTTCGTCCGCGACTACGGCGTACTCCGCCCAGGTTCCTCCCTTGGGCTGCATCGCGCTCACAAACGCGATGCGTTCGCCGACATCGTAGTTGGCGACCTCGCTGCCGACCTCCGTCACCACGCCGGCGGCTTCGATCCCGATGACGTACGGCGATTCGCCGATGGGGGGGTGAAAGTATCCGTCATGGATTCCCACCCCGATCGCCTGCACGCGCACCAGCAGTTCGCGCTCGCCCACGCTTGGCGTCGGCATGTGCCGGATCGCCACGTCGTTCGGCGCGGACGACTGCTTCACGAATGCCTGCATGGTATGAAGTCCTCTGCGTGCGTGCGCCCCCACGATGCCCGGGGCGACCCGAAGCGAATGCCCAGCGCGCACCCTACCACGGGGTGGGCGCGGATAGCCCAGGGCGAACGCACCCGGGCACGGAGCCGCCGGCCGGTGTTGGCAGGGGAATCGCACGGCTGCTGACTCCGGCGCCGCTCTTGTCGCCCCCGGCGGCTCTGGCGGACGCCATGCCGAACCCCGACATCGGCCCGCTTCTCCCGCCTACCCCTTTAGCGAACCAGCCAGCAATCCTCGGATGAAAAAGCGTCCAAGCAGAATGTAGACGAGCGCGGTCGGCAGCGCCGCCAGCACCGCCCCCGCCATCACCACCGTCCAGTCCACCGAGTTGGTGCCGGAAAGGTTGTAGAGCGCGACGGTGATCGGCTGGTTTGATGGATCGAAGACGACGGTGACGCCGAACAGGAAGTCGTTCCAGATATTGGTGAACTGGAAGATGCCGACCACCACGAACGCCGGCAGCGCCAGCGGCAGCATGATCTGAAAAAAGATGCCGATCAGCCCGGCGCCGTCGATGCGCGCCGCCTCCACCAACTCGCTGGGTACGCCCACGAAGTAGTTGCGGAAGATGAGGGTCGCGATCGGCAACCCATAGATGATGTGCACCAGCGTCAATCCATACCAGGTGCCATAGATCCCCATCCACTGCAGCGTGGAGATGAGCGCCACCAGAATCGCCTGATACGGAATGAACATGCCGAACAGCATCAGCGTGAACAGCACGTCCGATCCCTTGAATTTCCATTTGGAGAGCAGATAGCCGTTGGCCGCGCCGAACAGGCATCCCAAGACAGTGGACGGGATCGCCATGCGGAGGCTGTTGCCCAGGTTGGGGCTGAGCGCCTGCCAGGCGGCCGGGAAACCGCCGCCGTTCAGATAGCGCGGCAGTTTCCACATGTCGGCCAGGGTCATGTACGACTTGTCTTTCAGTCCGTTCATGACCATCACGTAGACCGGAGCCAGATAGAAGAGCATCGCGCCCAGCAGCAGCGCGACGACCACGTAGTGACCCCAGCGCCGTCGCTGGCGCATCTGCGGGCGGGGAAGTTGGCCGGAGACGGTCGCCATCGCCTACAGATCCTTCAGTTGGCGCGCCAGATAGGGCACGATCACGATCGACACCAGCACGAGCATGACGATGGAGGCCGCCGCGCCTAGGTTGTACTGCTGGGCGCCGAACATCTTGTCGAACACGAAGATGCCAGGCACATCGGTCGCGAACCCGGGACCTTTGCCGCTCATGGCGAAAATCAGATCGAAAATCTTGAGCGAAACATGCCCCAGAATGACCAGCACGCTGATGGTGATCGGTTTCAGCAGCGGCACGATCACGTCACGGTAGAGCTGCCAGCCGCTGGCTCCGTCGAGCGCGGCCGCCTCGCGCACCTCGCCCGGCACCGTTCCCAGTCCGGCCAGAAACATGGCCATGGCGAACCCGGACAATTGCCAGGCGGCGGCGATCGTGACCGGGATCATCGCCATCGGGATGCCCAGTTTGAGACTCCAGTCGGCGGCCGGCGGGTAGACGGCGGCCAGCACGCCGTTCAGTTGCCAGGCGACGGTGGGGTCGGTGATCCAGCCCGGTTTGAGCGGCTCCATGCCGAATTGCGCCAGCAGGTGATTGATGCCCAACTGCTCGAAGAGCAGATTCACTCCGGTTTCCGGGTTGAAGATCCAGCGCCAGGCGACGCCGGTGGTGATGAACGAGAGCGCATAGGGAAACAGGAATACGCTGCGGAAGAAACCGCTGGCGAAAATCTTTCGATCCAGCAGGACGGCCAGCGCCAACCCGACTCCCGCCGACAGCAGCAGGAAGATCACCGTAAAAACCAGCGTGTTGCGCAGGTCGATCTGAAAGCGAGTGGTGTTGAACAGCGTTCCGTAGGTGCGCAACAGCGGGTCGCTCAGCGACAGATCGCGGCGGTTGGTGCGCCAGTTGGAGAGCGAAACCCAGACGGTGAAGGCGATGAATCCGTAGACGAAGACGCCCAGGGCGATGGCCGAGGGCGCGAGCAGCAACGGTGCGAGCACCCGCTCGAGCGAGAAGCGCCGCGATCGTGCCGCGGTCGCCGCGGTGTCGCGGGCGGCGGCCGAGGATGCGGTGGCCATCGACGGAACCTCGTGGGGCGGCCGCGCGGCGCCGGCCAACGCGGGAGCAAACGACGAGCCGACGGCGCGGCGGGCGATGCGCATCGCCCGCCGCGGCCGATCGGTCACAACATCGAACGACCGGGATCAGGACGCGTTTTCGGCATCGATGGCGGCCGCATCGGAAAGCGCGACCACCAGCGCGTCAACATCCCGATCGACCAGGAACGAGGTGGCGGCGTCGTAGAGCGCCTGCTTGAACTGAGGCGACGATGCCTGGCCGTGCGCGCAGGAGGGCACCAACTCGTCCTTGGCGAAGGATTCCATCGACCATTGGTGGTAGGGACCGAAGATCGACTTGTCGGTGTCGGTCCGGGCCGGGATGGATCCCTTGAGCAGGTTGAAGGCTTCCTGCGCTTCCTTCGACCCGATCACCCGCAGCCAGTTGGCGGAGTTTTCCGGATGCGGGGCGCCCTTGGGCAGCGGGAAGCTGTCGACGACCAGCACGAAGGAACCGTCGGTGCCGGGGAAGTTCAGCCAGCCGATGGCGTCCTCGGCCTTCTTGGCGATCACCTCGCCCCAGGCCCAGTCGCCCATCGTGTTCATCCCGGCCTTGCCCTCGATGACGAGCGCGAACGCCTCGTCCCAGGTCAGCGCCGAATGATCGGGGTTGACGTAGTCGAGCATGTGGGCGAGGACATCGCCCGCCTCGCGCACGCCCGGGTCGTCCCAAGGCTGCTCGCCGGCGAACAGCTTGCGGTAGGTCTCCGGCCCGACGACGCCGAGCAGCACATTCTCGAAGGTTTGCGCCGGCACGAAGGCGTCCTTGCTGCCGAGCGCCAAACCGGTTACGCCCTTGGCCTTGAGCGCGTCGGCAGCGGCGAAGAAATCATCGATGGCGAGTTTCTCCGGCGGTGCGATGCCGGCATCCTGCAGCACGCTCTTGTTGTAGAAGAGTCCGTTGCCGCGGTGGACGCCGATCGGCACGGAGTATTGCTCGCTCTCCCACGACGCCTGCTCGACCAGCCCTTGCGGCATCACCTCGAGGAATCCTTCTTGTTCGTAGATGTCGCTGATCGGCAAACAGTAGCCGGGCACGACGTACTGGTCGATCAGCTCGCGGCCGATATGGGTCTGCCAGCTATCAGGCGGGTTGTTGCCCTGCAAGCGAGTCTGCAGCACCGCCTGGGCCGCGCCGCCGCCCCCGCCAGCCACAGCGGCGTTGATGACTTCGACATCGGGATACTTGGCGTTGAAGGCGTCGAACAACGCCTGCAGCGCCGGAGCTTCGCCCGGGGAGGTCAGCCAGGAGAAAATCTCCAGCTTGCTTTCGTCCTGCGCGGCCGCCAGATCGCCCAGCCGGCCAAGAGTGAGACCGCCCAGCGTGAGCGCAGCGCCGCCCTTCAGCAGCAAGCGCCGATTGGCGCGCATCGCGAACGTCGTCGTCAAGGTCATTGGTCAACCCTCCTGTGGATATCGTGCCGCGCGAGCCGCGTTGCCCGCCGATCGACTGTGGCGCTCGTCGGGCGCACGGTTGGCCGGCCAGCCTTCCGCGGTCGGACACGGCGACGTATACCTGCCTGCCCCGGTTACGTCAAGCGTCGAATCAATCAGGAAGCGGGCGGAGCGCCGAGAAGCTTGTCCAGCGCCTCGCAGAAAAAGTATTCCCCCCACATCACGCTTTCGTCCACGCCCAGCCCCAGCCGCTCGTGATAACTGCCGTGCTTGAGGATGCCTTCCCAACCGGGCGTGTCGATGGCGACGAATTCCGGAGTTAGCAACGTATCGAGGATCGTCCGGGCGTAGGCGTCGTAGCCGGCGGCCTGCTTTGGATCATCGGTCAGGCTGGCCAGTTGGAACAATCCGCTGGCGGCAATGGCCGCCGCCGAGCTTTCCCACGCGCGAACCGGGTTTGGTTCTTCCCAGTCGTTGGGCGGCACGCCGTGGGGCGGGGTGCGGGCGATGTAGAAATCGGCGCAGCGCTGGGCGGCATCCAGCAAGCGGCGGTCGCCGGAAAGGCGATAGGCCGTGCCGAACCCATACAGCGCCCAGCACTGGCCGCGCGCCCACGATGAATCGGCGCGCCACCCCTGATGGGTCGATTGACGCAGGAATTCGCCGCTGTCTACGTCGAAGATGCCTTCATGAGCGGTGCTGCCGTCGCCGCGCACGAGATGTCGGCGAGTGGTCAGGCAATGTTGGCTGGCGCGCTCCCGCAGCTCGGCGTCGCCGGTTTCGTTCGCCGCGTAGAACACGATGCCGACATTCATCATGATGTCGATGAAGCAGCTCTCGGGCGCGACGAACGAGCGCAGATAGCGGCCATTCGGGTTGTAGCGCAGCCCCATCGTCCGGCCGGCGGCGATCACCCGCTGGTTGAGCGCGGGGTCGCCATCGAGATCGTACCAGCGCTTCCAGGTGGACCAGAACAGGAAGCCGAGATCGTGGACGTTGCGGTCGTGCTGTCGCTCCTCGATCGCGCAGGCGTAATGTTCGGCCCGGCGGCGCCAATCGGGGTCGCCGGTGCGGCGGGCGAAGATCCACATCATGCCGCCGAGAAACCCCTCGCACCAGTTGGTCCAGGCCTCCTTGCCGTGCCGCCACCGGCCGCGCTCGGTATACAGCGGGAAGTAGTCGGGATCGCGGTCCGCCAGGGCGCGCACCTGCCGCTGGGCGAACGCCAGCGCCTGCTCGGCGCGCGCTTCCAGCGTGCCCCCAAATGTCGAATCCGCCACGTCGTCGTTCCTCCCCAACCCGAACCCGCACCCCGGCAGCCGGCCGGCGTCGGCTGAAAGTTCGCCGCGCAACGCTGGTCTCATCGGCCGCGAAACGTCGGTAGCCGTTTCTCACGGAAGGCGGCCACGCCTTCGCGGCCATCATCGGAACCGGCCGCCAGCGCACCGGCCAGCGCCTCCAAAGCATCCGGCCGATCATCGATGGCCGCCTTCGCCAGTTGCACCGATATTGGCGCGTTGGCGGCGATCGCCTCGGCCAGAGCGCGGGTCCGATCCAGCAAAGCGGCGCGCGGAGCGATCTCGTTGACCAGACCCCAGCGCTCGGCGCGTTCGGCCCCGATGCGCTCGCCGGAGAAGATCATCTGCTTGGCTCGCGCCGGACCGATCAGCGCCGGCAGCCGGCGCGTGCCTGCCCAACCGGGCAGGGTGGCGATCGTCGTCTCCGGCATGGCCACCTCGGTTTCGGCGGCCATGATCCGCAGGTCGGCGGCCAGCGCCAGCTCCAGCCCGCCGCCGAAGGCGTAGCCGTTGAGCGCGGCGATCGTCGGCTGACGCAGACCCGCCAACCGGTCGAACACGCGATGCCCTTCGCGCACCCAGATTCGCCACATCTCCAGCGGCTCCAGCGCCGCCCAGACGGTCACGTCGGCCCCGACGCAGAACGCCTTCGCTCCCGCTCCGGTCAGGATGACGACGCGCGTCTGCGGGTCGCGGTCCAGCTCGGCCAGCAGCGCATCCAGCCGCGCCAGCATAGCCGGATCGAGCGCATTCAGCTTCTCCGGTCGATCCAGCCGAATGGTCGCGACCGCGCCATCGCGCTCCAGCGCGACCCGGCGATCGACGGCGTCACTCATCACGCCTCCCCTGCCCGCAACCGCTCGATCAAACCGGTCGCCGCCCAAAGCGACAACGCCCAGATGCTCAGCGTGGGGTTGATGCCGGGGCAGGTCGGAAACGCCGCGCCGCCAAACACATAGAGTCCGCGGGCGTCGTGAACTTGCAGCGTGCGGTCGACTACGCTGGTCGCCGGGTTGTCGCCCATCCGGCAGCCGCCCATGTCGTGGGCGCTGCCGGCTCCGGTGAAGCTGGGGCCGCGCCAGGTCTTGCTGGCCCCCATCGCCCGCAGGATCTCCTCGCTCTTGCCCTCCATGAAGGCCGCCAGTCGCAATTCATTCGGCTGCAGGCGGTAGGTCGCCCGCAGCACCGGCAATCCGAGTCCGCTGCGGTCGCGGTGGCGCGGATCGACGTCGAGATAATTCGCCTCGTGGGCCAGCGC
>JADLCW010000079.1 GCA_020847015.1 Thermomicrobiales bacterium
GTGGCGCGCCCGGAGCCGGGCGGGGGGAGGCGGCATCGCTGGCGAGGGAGCGAGCCGCTCCGGGCGCGGCGGGTGCGCCTGGCTGGCGGCGCCGGCGTGGGTGATGGGCGCGCGGTCGGCAGGAACGACCCGGCCGACGGGGGCGGCGGCGACCCGGAACGATCCGCGTGGCTCGCGTATCTCACGAGTGATTGCGCCAATTTCCCAATTGCCCAATTTCCCAATTATTCCAACAGGGGAGGCGGCGCGGGAGGAAACTGCGCGGGTGGTGGGGGCAGCGGTCTGTGTCATCCTGAGTGGAGGGACACGGGCTCATTGCCGGGTTCCTGAGAGATCGGGGTAGAGGAAGGGTAGGCGAGCGCGCGCATCGACCATGGTGAAGCGCCAGTCGATCCCGACCCGGTCGGCATTGCGCGCGGCGACCCAGGCGGCGACCTCGGCGGCCAGCGTGGCTTGATCGGGCATCCGCCGCGGCAGGCACTGTCGAGCCAGGACGGACCATTCCAGTTCGGCCATATTGAGCCAGGAGCCGTGCAGCGGGGTGAAGTGCCATTCGATCCGCGCCAAGAGCCGACGCGCCTCTGCCGGGGGGAAGGTCTGAGAGAAGGCGGCGGGACGATGGGTGTTGAGGTTGTCGGTGACCAGCACGATCTGGTCGGCGTGGGCGAAGGGACCGTCGAGCAACGCGCGCAGGACGGAGGCGAAATCGCGGCCGGTGCGCTGCGCGGTCACGGTCACCTGCCGCCAGCCTTGGTGCGGGGCGAGGGCGAGAAAGAGATTGGCGCTGCCCTGACGGATATATTCGGCATCTTCCCGCGCCGCGCGTCCCGGCGCCGGCGGCTGCGCCGATCGTCGCTCGGCGCGCAGTTCCTTGCCCGCCTCATCGAAGCAGACCAGCGGTCGGGCAGGATCGGCCGGCCGCGCGTACACGGCCAACACATCTTCCATCGCCGCCACGAAGGCGCCGTTTTGCCCCGGCGGAATCACCCACCGCTGCACCAGCCAGGGCTTGAGCCGGTTTTTTTGAGCGTGCGGCGGATCAATTCGCGGCTGACCGGCGGCAGCGCCGTCAACTCCACCACCCGCTCCGCCAACAAGCGCACGCTCCAGCGGGCGTGGCCGGCGGGCGGCGGCGAACAGGCCAGCGCGACCAGCCGCGCTTCCTGGCCGCAGGTGAGTTTCGGCGGCGTCTGGCGGCTCCGGGCATGGCCGTGGAGCGCGACGGCGAAGCCCTCCGTCGCGCAGACGGCGCGAACGCGGGCGACGGTGCGCGGATCGACGTTGACGGCGGCCGCGACCGCCGCGTCGGTCTGTTTCGGTCCGGGGCGACCGATGTCGGCCGCCAGCAAGATGCGGGCACGGCGGTGCTCCAAGGCGCTGGCGCCGTTGCGGCGCAGCAGCGCCTTGAGTTCGGCACGCTGCGCGGTGGTCAGCCGAACGATGTGCTGCTTGGTGCTCATGCGGGGATTCCTCCCGATCGTCTCGACACGATCCGCGAACACTACCTGCCTCGCGTCCACCCGGCAACCAGCCCGTGTCCCTCCACTCAGGATGACACGGGTATCACAAAGCTCCGCTGGCATGGCCTTCACGCGATGACAAAGGACTGAAGGCCCTCAGCTGCGTCTCGCCTTCCAAGCGGAAGGAGCCAGATTAGGGGTCAGGTCGCCAGCGCACCAGCCTCCAGCGTCACCGTGCCGGCGTCGCCATCGACAGCAATCGTCTGACCGTTGGCGATCCGTTCCGTGGCCTCGCCGACGCCCATCACCGCCGGGATGCCGAACTCGCGGGCAACGATCGAGCCGTGCGCGAGCACACCGCCGATATCAGTGACCAACCCGCCTGCCTGAGCCAGTAGCGGCGTCCAGGCCGGCGTTGTCGTGGGGCAGACGAGAATCGTGCCCGGTTCCATGCGGTCGAATTCGAGTGGCGACCGGATGACGCTCGCTGGCGCGACCGCGCGACCCGCACTGACCGCGAATCCATGCAGGACAGCCGCTCCGGCCGGGTTGCGCCGCTGCGACTCCCGCGCCGCCAGATCGAACGGCCCCAGCCGAAATCCGGAGCTGGGGGGCGAGGATGCCGGCGGGTGAAGCCGCTTGCGCGCCTCGCGCAGCGCCCGCCGCTCGCGCGCCAGATCGGCAAATGCGACCTGCCGCCGACCCGCGGTACGCTCGGCGACCGCCGCGTCCAGTTCGGCGCCTGCCAAAAAGAAGACATCATCCGGGGTGCTCAGAAGCCCGGCGGCAACGAGGCGCCGCCCCAGTTCGTGGGCAAACCCGCGCAGCGTCGGCCAGGCGGCGCCGACGAAGAAGAGCGCCTCCTCGCGGTTAGGCGCGTAGCGCCGCGCCCAGTCCAGCAATCGCAGAAACACCGCGCGGCGCAGCGGATCGAGGGACGCCGCAGCATCCTCCGCCAGGCGATCGCTCTCCCGCGCCGCCGCAACCCGACGCGCTTCCATCCCCCGATCCGGGTCCAGCACGGCGCGTTTCAATCGGACGAGAACCGGCAGCGGAGCATCAGCCAGTGTCGGCTCGGCGAAATCGAGACTGTAGATACGATGCCCGTATCGCGCGAGATGCGCCGCAATGTCGTCACGCAGCGCCCGCCCTGCCGGGGTATCGGGCAGCGCCTCCAGCAATCGCGCGGCAGGTGCCGCAGCGATGGCGGCGCGGACCGGTTCCGACGTGCGGGCGCGCGCCGCCATCGCCTCCAGTTCGGCTTCAGCGGCGAGCGCCCGCGAGGGGAATCCGCGCAGGAACAAGGAGGCGCGCAACCCGCGACCGGGCGCAGCGAGCATCAGGAAGCGGTCGAGCAGATCGTCGGTGAGTTTCGCGGCGCCGATGGCCAGCGCAGCGGCGAACCAGTAGCGAGCGTCGGCTCTGGCGAGATCGTGGATGCCGGCGAGCAACTCCGCGTCACTCATAACGCTCGGCTCGCGCTGGCGCTGCCGCCCGGTCGTCGCCACGTAGGCGGGCAGCGCCTCATCGCGCCACGCGGCTACACCGTAACGGAACAGCCAGATGGGTCCCGCCACCAGCGACCGGAGCAGCGCCGGAATGGTCTGTCGGTTGAGATCGAGATTGCCACGCATATAGGCGTAGCCATTGACGGTTGCGAAGTAGGGCCGCGCATACAACCTGGCGAAGAGATCCGACAACCCCATCGCAGCGGCGACCGCATCGACCGACCGCTCCAACGCGTCGCCCAGGTACAGATCTTCGAACAGGGTCGAGAGCGGCGCGGGCATATGCTCGACGACCTGGCGTCGGATCCAGATCGTCCCGGGTTCCGGTGGTTCCCAGTCTGCATCGCCCATCGATGCCGGCGGCAGCGCTGCGATCGGTCGCGCCTGGAGCAGCCAGATTTTGCCGTCCGCGATCGCCCACTCGATATCTTGCGGTTTCCCGGCGGCGTGTCGTTCCACCCGCAGTCCGAGGCGAACCAGGTCCTCCCGCAGCGCGTCCGGAAGCACTCGTTCATCGCGCAGCGCGGTCGGAATCGGCTGGGCGACGGTCCCCTGCCCTCCGGTCGGAACGATCGCGATCTCGCCCCCGCCCGGCGCGAACGACATCTGCCTCAGGTTCGCCTTGTCGATCACATGCGTCTCCGGTGTGACCAACCCGGACACGACCGCCTCACCAAGACCGAAGGCCGCATCGATCGTCATCTCGCCGCGATCGCCGGTGATCGGATTGGCGGTAAAGAGCACCCCGGCTGCGTCTGCCGGGATCATCGTCTGCACCACCACGCCCATCGCCGCTGAATCGGCGTCCACCCCCATCCGGTGCCGGTACCCGCTGGCGCGCGCCGTCCACAACGAGGCCCAGCAGCGACGGACGGCATCAAGCAGCGCGTCGTCGCCGGAGACATTGAGAAATGTCGCCTGCTGGCCGGCGAAGGAGTTCTCCAGCAGATCTTCTGAGGTGGCGGAGGAGCGCACCGCCACCGGCTGACTCGGTCCGCCGATGGCGGCATAGGCGTGGAGAATCGCCGCGGCGATCGCCGGCGGGATGGGCGCTGCCGCGAACTGCCGGCCGATCGCCGCGGTGGCGGTTTCGAGCGCAGCGGGTTTGGCGGCGTCGATGCCGGCGAGCGCCGTGGCGAGCGCAGCTCGCAGATCGCTCGTGGCGACGAACCGGCGGTAGGCGGCAGTCGTCACCGCAAACCCGGGCGGCACGGGAAAGCCGGCGGCGACGAGATCCGCCAGCGACACCCCCTTGCCGCCGACCTCGGCGCGGGTCGCTGCCGCCGTGTCCAGCGATGCTACCCACTCGTGTTCGTCGGCGCCCGTCATCGTATCGCTCTCGTTGCGCCGGTCGCTCCGGGAAGGTGCGCCCAGTCGTCGCTGCCGGGTTCTCGCTCGATCGTGCCGGTCGCGCGTCTGGGGGCGGCCACAGAGGGCAAGTCGCGCCGGCCGTCGATGACTGCGGCGCGCCAAGTCGAGGAGGAGTTTGGGAAGCAAGCACCCGATGCCCGACGGCGCGCAACCGGCAATCGCGGCATCGCCGTACGCTCGTGCCGACCCCTGGCGATGAGGTCGGGCGCGCGCTCGGCTCCGCCTCGGCCCGGACAGTGGTCGCCGCCGGAGCATCCGCGACGCGGACGGCGCCGGACGCCGGCACCCA
>JADLCW010000080.1 GCA_020847015.1 Thermomicrobiales bacterium
CGCTCCACGAGTGGTCCGCGCAGATAGATGCGCTCGCCCACTTTGATCGCCTCGAAGTCGTTCTCACCGAACCCCGAACGCGTCAGACGCAGGCGGTCGGGCAACTCAACTTCCAGCACCGAGCGCATCTCGCGCGCCACTCCTCCGCCCGCCACCGGCGTGGCTTGCGGGCGCAACGCGGGCGACGCGACTGGCGAAGCGGACGGCGAACCCGTCGGCGAACCGATCGGCGTGGCTCCGGGGCCGGGAGTGGCGATGCCAACCGGAGTAGCCATGGGGCTGCCAACCGGAGTCGCGGCAGGCGTTGCTGCGATCTCCGCAGTGGGGCTCGCGACCGGGGGCGCCAGCGGCGACAGGGCCGGGCCAGGTTCGGCGCGTCCAGTGGAAATGGCGCGATACGACTTTATCCCCGTCCATGCCACGTCGACGCGATCGACCAGGCGACCGAGGGTGAGCGCGGCGGCATCCGTGTTGGGCAGCTCATTGATCGTGGCGTCGCCCGGGATGGCGGCCGAGATCGTTGCAGTAGGAAGCAGGGCAGGCGGCTGCTCCGGGGACGTTGGCTCCTGCCCGCAGCCCGCCAATACCGCACCGAGCGCGAGTGCGGCTCCGAGCGCGAGCGCATGCCGCCGGCCCACATTGCGCCTGCCGGAGTCGCCCCGCACCGCCATCCACCCGTCCTCCTTCGGTTGCGTTCCGTCGGGGGGAACGTAGCGCACAGCCATCCCTTTCGCCAACGTCGATCTCACGCAGCAACCGCTCGCGTGTTCTATACTTGCAGCGTCTACGGTCGCCGGGAAGCCGGCACGGCGGCAATGGGATGCTGACTCGGAGCGGCAGAGCCGCCACGCTGAGGAGCGTTCCATGACCGTTCGGATTGGCCGTCGCCGCTTCACCCTGTCGCTGACGGTCGCCGTCGACCCCGGCTCGAAGCTGGTGCCCCTATTGGGCGCCGACGACGCCGAACTTGCCCGCCTGAGCCGCAACCCAGCCTACGACGTTGAGATCGCCCGTCTGACCGGAATGGCGATCGTCTACGGCGCATCACCGCCGCGTCAGTCGCGGTCGATGTCAGCGCGCCGCGCACTCTGAAGGAGGGGAGCTCCATGCCTGCCGAAATCATCGCTTTGGTTGCGTTCATCGTACTGCTGGTTGCGCTCGATATCGCGGCGCTGCGATTCGGGGCGGATAGCCGCAGAAATCACTCCGGACCCGCGATCTAACGGCGGATCCGCACATCGAAGTGATGCAGAGCGCCGCACCCGGCCGAACCGGCCGGGCGCGGTGCGTTCACTCGTCGAAATGTCGTCGCTCCGGCGTCGCCCGCCCGCGCACCAGCAGCGCCAACACCAGCGCCCATACCACCAGGGCGACCACCGCCATGCCCATCGGTCCCACTCGGATCACCCGCTTCAAGGCCAGCAGCAACAAGAAGGTGATGACCAGACTCAGCAGGAAACTCGGACCAAGCGACCGCTGCAACTCGGTTGCGCGGGGATCGCCGGACGAGCCGGCAGGGGTGAGATCGACGAACGGTCGCCGCGGCTCCGGTGGGGTCTGCATCGGGCGATTATAGACGGCCACGGGCGCTGCCGGATGCCCGCCAGTTCGCGCTCGGGCCGGTCGCTACGGCGCCGCGCATTCGCTTGACGAGGCGGAATGGCGCTGGCTATACTCCCGCCCCAGTGGGGCGATTAGCTCAGTTGGTTAGAGCGCTACGTTGACATCGTAGAGGTCACTGGTTCGAGTCCAGTATCGCCCACCGACATCCCCAGATGCCCGAGCGACGCCTGCATCGCTGGCGTCGTTTTTGTCCCCGGCAGGTGGCAACGTTCTCACACCCGGGGAACAGGTGAGATTGGGTGATCGAATCCACCGCGCCGGCGCTTAGCGTCCGCGACTTGCGCAAGACCTACTCCGTGCCGGAGCGCGAATCGGGCATGCGCGCCTCGATCCGCAGCCTATGGCGGCGTCGCACGAGCGAGGTCGTCGCCGTCGCCGGCATCACCTTCGATGTGGCCCCCGGCGAGGTCGTCGGCTTCCTCGGTCCCAACGGCGCCGGCAAAACCACGACTCTGAAGATGTTGGCCGGGCTGCTCCACCCCACCGCCGGAGAAGCTCGCGTGCTTGGCTTCGAGCCATGGCAACGCGAGCACGACTATCTGCGCCAGATGACGCTGGTGATGGGGCAACGCAACCAGCTCGTCTGGGACATCCCGGTCGCCGACTCCTACGAGTTGAACCGCGCCATCTACGCCATCCCCATCGATGACTATCGGGGCGCCCTGGCGGAGCTCGACGAACTGCTGGAACTCGGTCCCCTGCTCCCCAAACCGGTGCGCAACCTCTCGCTCGGTGAGCGCATGAAATGCGAACTGGCCGGAGCCTTGCTCCATCGGCCGCGCATGCTGTTTCTCGACGAGCCGACTCTCGGGCTGGACGTCACCGCCCAGCGGCGCATCCGCGCCTTCGTCGCCGCCTACGCCGAGCGCCACCAGGCCACGGTGCTGCTGACCAGTCATTACATGGCCGATGTCGAGGCGCTGGCCGAGCGGGTCATCGTCATTCACCGCGGCGGTCTCCTGTTCGATGGCGCGCTGGGAACTCTTGTCGAGCGGTTCTCACCGTTCAAGACGGTGACGGTCGATCTGGACTACCCGGTCGAGGGACTCGAGCGCTTCGGCGAGATCGTTTCCATCGAGGAGCTTCGAATCACGCTGCGCGCCCCCAAATCCGAAGCCGCAGCGCTGACCGCCCGACTGCTGGCCGAGCTGCCGGTGATCGATCTGAGCGTGAGCGACCCGCCCATCGACGAGGTGATCGACCGCGTGTTCTCCGCGCCGGCGGACGAAGCGGAGCCGGCGCGGCTAGTCGGGACTTCGGCATGAGGCATCTACCCCAGTTGTACCGCGCCCAGTTCCGCACCACCTTTGCCGATCAGGTGCAATACCGCGGCGCTCTGGCGATCTGGGCCATCAATCTCATTCTGGAGCCAGTGATCTATCTCGCCGTGTGGTCGACCGTGGCGGCTTCGCAAGGCGGCGCCGTGGACGGTTTCGGGGCGCGCGACTTCGCGGCCTATTTCATCGCCGCCATGGTCGTCAACCACGCCAGCGTGACCTGGATCATGTGGGAATTCGAATTCTGGATCCGCCAGGGCACGCTCTCGCCCCGTCTGCTGCGGCCGGTCCACCCGATCCATCAGACCATCGCCGACAATCTGACGTTCAAGATCCTCAATCTGATCGTGGTGCTGCCAGCGGCGGCCGTGCTGGCGCTGGTGTTCCACGCCAACTTCACGATCTCGCCGTGGACACTCGCCGCGTTCGTGCCGGCGTTGCTTCTGGCGGCGGCGCTGCGCTTCGCCATCGAGTGGACGCTGGCGCTGGCTGCCTTCTGGATCACCCGCGTCGGCGCCATCAACCAGCTCTACTTCGTCGTTTTCCTGTTTCTCTCCGGACAGATGGCCCCGCTGGCGCTGCTGCCCAGCCCGATCGCCACGCTCGCGGCTTGGCTGCCCTTTTACCGCATGCTGGGGTTCCCGGTGGAACTGCTGCTGGGTCATCTGACGCCGACCGAGGCGCTGTGGGGCATCGGCGCGCAGGCGGCGTGGCTGGCGATCTTCGTCGTGGCGCTCAATGTGCTTTGGGCGCGCGGTGTTCGTCAGTACTCCGCCGTGGGAGCCTGACCCGGTGACCGCGCTGCGTCTGCTCTGGCTCCACCTGCGGATCGGGGTCATGAACGAGCTGCAATATCGCGCCAACTTCGTGCTGCAGCTCGGCGAGTCGGCGATCGGGTTGCTGACCGCGCTGCTGGGGTTGGGCATCGTCTTCGCCAAAACCGACGATCTGGGCGGGTGGTCGCCGGACGAACTGCTGGTCGTGGTCGGCATCTATTTTCTGGTCGGCGGTCTCGCCCAAATGGTGGTGCAGCCGAGTCTGCAGCGGTTCATGGAAGACGTGCGGCAGGGCACCCTGGATTTCACGCTGACCAAACCGGTGGATGCCCAAACCCTGGTGAGCATCCGTCAGGTGGAGGTCTGGAAACTGGTCGACATCGCGATCGGGATCGGAGTGCTGGTCGTGGCGCTGGTTCGCCTCGGCCACGCCATAGGTCCAGCCGAAGCCGCCGCATTCCTGGTGGCGCTGCTGGCCGGAGCGGCCATCGTCTACGCCTTTCTGATGATCCTGGCGACTTGCGTGTTCTGGTTTATTCGGCTGGACAATATTCTGGTCATCTTCCAGAGCATGTACGAGGCGGGGCGCTGGCCGATCACCATCTACCCTTCATGGCTGCGGCTGGGGTTGACGTTCCTCGTGCCCATCGGTTTTGCCGTCACCGTACCGGCGCAGGGGCTCGTCGGTCGGCTGACGCTGGAATTGCTCGCGGGCGCCGTGGCGCTGGCGGTCGCCATGCCGCTGGCTGCCCGCTGGTTCTGGCATCTCGGACTACGCCGCTACGGGGGAGCTTCGGCGTAGGAGCTTCCAATCAAGGTGTAGCCGCGCACAGAAGCCGCGCACAATTGCGCAACTCCTGTATCATGGCCCGCAACAGGGCATCGTTTCACGCAGCTTGCCGCTCGATCCCTCGCGTGCCGCGTTCGATCGGCAGCCCGAGAACGAGAGTGCCGCTCGCGTTGACTCCGCGATGTCGCGTGTCGTCTCTTCCTCGATAACCCGGGGGGTCGCATGACCGCACCACCCGATCGCCACAGCCCCCACACGTCCGGAACCGGCGCTGCCGACTCGGAGTGCGCCGAGATGCACGGCGCCGACGACCAGCCGGGCGCATGGTTCGTCGTCGATGACCGACAGCGGATCGTGGAATGGGGCGCAGCCGCGGAAACGTTCCTCGCGATTCCGCCCGAGGCGGCGCTCGGGCAGCCATGCTATGCGGTGGTTGGCGGGTTCGATCCATTTGGCCGAGGCGGCTGCTGTCCGGGGTGCCGCGCCATCGAAGCCATTCGCGCCGGTCGCCTGACAGCCGGCTCCACGCTCGCCATCGGACGCCGCGGATCGGCGTCCCAACTTCGCTGCGAGGTGCATGCCTTGCCCCGCAGCACCGGCGGCGCCATCGTCCACCTCTCGCCCCGAGCCGCCCCGGAGCACCCGGCGTCGCCGGTTTCGGACATGGGTTCGCCGCTGCCGGTCGCGGATCTGCTGGGTAATCTCTCGGCGCTGGTGACTTTGACGACATCGCTGGCTGGCAGCAATGTTCTGGACCGTCTGGATGAAACGCTCGATCTCGTTCGGGAACTCACGCTGGCCGAGTCGGCGGAATTGTTTCTCGCAGAGCCGGATGGCGGCGATCTGCTGCTGACCGCCTATCGGGGACCCTTCCGGCGCGCGTTTTTCCAGCGCGTGCGATTCGCGACCGGGGAGGGATTCCCCGGCTTGGCGGCGGCGCGCCACCAGACGGTGCTGACCGACGCGCTCCCGGACGACCCGCGTTACCTGCGCGACGAGGTGAAGGAAAGAGGATTCCGCACCTATCTGTGCGCGCCGCTCGTGGCCAACGGGTCCGCGCTCGGCGCCATTTCCATTGGCGCCCGGCGCGCCGACATCCATCTGAAGGACACGCTGCGCCTGCTGACATGGGTCAGCGCTCCCATCGCCGCCGCGCTGCAGGGCGGTCTGCTCCAGGCCTGCCGCCACGCGATGCCGAGCGCAATCCCGTTTCGCGGCGACGACGGCGATCTCGACTTGTTGCTGCGCGACATTCTGTCGCGCGCCCGGCAGGCCGCCGCTGCCGATGGCGGGACGATCGCGCTGTTCGATCGCAACACCGGGGATGTCGTTCGCCGCATCAGCGATACTGCCGCTGGCCCCACCTGTCTCGGTTTTGCCTGCTCCTCCTCGGCGCTCGCCTGTCCGGCGCTCGGCTTCGGTCATGGCGTCGCATTGTGCGGTTCACGACAAGCCTGGCCCGTCCCGTGTCGTCGCCTCCGCCGCCCCGGCAGCACGACCTACTGCGTGCCGATGCGCGCCGAGGGAGTGGACATCGGACTCGTCCAGCTCGTGTATGACAATGTCGTGCCTTCGCCGCCCACCCGCCATCTCGGCATGTTGCTGGAGATCGCCGCGCAGGACGCCGCCATCGTCGCCGTAGCGCAGGGGTTCGTCCGCGAAGAGCATCACATCCGCACCGCTTCACCATGCGAGGCTCCGTGGTCCGCGGCGCCCGCCCGGATGGCTTCGAAGCCGGATATCACGCAACTCGATGAATCCGTCGCCGCGCATCAGGATGTCCCCACACCCTTCCTGGCCATCCGGTGCCTCGGTTCGTTCTCGCTTTCGCGCGACGGCGCGCTGCTGCCGCCTGAAGCATTCCAGCGGCGACAAGCGCTGACGCTTCTGAAAATTCTCCTGCTCCACGCGGGCCGCACCGTGCCCCGGGAAACACTGATCGAGCATCTCTGGCCGGAGTCCGATCCCGAGCGAGCGGTGCGACGGCTGCATGTCGTCGTGCATGCCCTGCGCGAGGTCGTCGAACCAGACCCGTCCAATCGGCAATGGTCGGTGATCAAGAGCGGCGCCGACGGCTACGCCTTCGATCCGTCCGTATCCTGTTGGACGGATCTGACGGAGTTTCGGGCCGCCATCGCGATCGGCCGCCGCGCCGAGGAGCGCGGAGACGCCGTAGCCGCGGCCGTCGCGTACGACTGAGCCAGCCGATTGTATCGGGGCGACTTCTGCGAAGAGGATCGCTTCGCCGAGTGGTGTTGGCTGGAGCGCGAGCAACTGCGCGAAACGCATCTGGACACGCTCGAGCGGCTCGCGGCATTGTCCATCCAACTCGGAAAACCCGAGCACGCCATCCACCGGTATCGTCAAGTGCTCCGCACCGACCCGCTCCGCGAAACCGCCGAGCATCGCCTCATTAAGTGCCTGGCGGACGCCGGGCGGCGCATCGAGGCGCTGCAGCAGTACGAACTCTTTTGCCAGATCCTCCAGCGGGAACTCTCCATGAC
>JADLCW010000081.1 GCA_020847015.1 Thermomicrobiales bacterium
CGAGGGGATGGGCGTGACGAACGACGAGCTCCGGCGCGAGCACATCGCCGGCATCCGCCGCTACGCGTCTCCGGTGGGCTAGGGCGAAACCGCGACGCCGACCCACCGTCGAACGGGCCAGGCCGCGCCACCGCGTGAGCGGTGGCGCGGCCGGGCTTGACCTTGGCCGCTCCCCGGTGCGCGGAGCGTCGGTCTAGCGCCAGTACGGTTCGCGCAGGAGGTACTTCTGGATCTTGCCGGTGGCGGTGCGCGGCAGGGTGTCGCGCCGTTCGACGCTGGTGGGGCACTGGAAGCCGGCGAGGTGCTCACGGCAGTAGGCGATGAGCGCCGGCTCGTCGAAGGCGGCGCCGTCCTTGAGGACGACGAGGGCCTTGGGCGTCTCGCCCCAGCGTTCGTGGGGGACGCCGATGATCGCGGCGTCGAGGACGTCGGGGTGCTGGTGCAGGACGGCTTCGACCTGGAGGGAGGAGACGTTCTCGCCCCCGGTGACGATGACGTCCTTCTTGCGGTCGGTGATGCGCAGGACGCCGTCGTCGAAGGTGCCGCCGTCGCCGGTGCGAAACCAGCCGTCGTCGGTGAACGCCTGGGCGGTGGCGTCGGGGTTGTTCCAGTCGCCGTCCGTGGTCTTGGCGGTGCGGGCGAGGACCTCGCCGGCGGGGCCGGTGTGCAGGCGGACGCCGAGCAGCGGCGCCCCGGCGGCGGCGAGGCGCCGGGCGCGGTCGGCGGGGGAGAGGCCCTCGCTGGGCAGCACGCGGTTGGCGGTCAGCACGGGGCCGGTCTCGCTCAGGCCGTAGGCGTGGATCATCTCCCAGCCGGTCGCGCGTTCGAACTGCTCGATGACCGCGGCGGGGGTGGGGGCGCCGCCGGAGACCATGCGGGTGCGGCCCTGGCCGGGGACGGGCGCGCCCACGTCGCGCAGCTGCTGGGCGGCCTGCTCGATCGTGGCGGCGACGGGAGCGGCCCCGCACAGCAGCGTGATCGCCTCGGCGTCCACGCGGCGCAGGATCTCGGGGCCGCGGACCTCGCGCTGGATGACCTGGGGGACGCCGAGCGCGGCGCAGGCGAGCGGCAGGCCCCAGCCGTTGACATGGAAGATCGGCAGGGTGTGCAGGTAGCGGTCGGCTTCGGCGAGGCCGAAGCCCCAGCCGACCGCGGCGGCGTTGAGCCAGTGGCTGCGGTGCGTGAGGATCACGCCCTTGGGCGCGGCGGTGGTGCCCGACGTGTAGTTGATGGTGGCGGGCGCGTCCTCGTCCAGCGCCGGCCACTCGACCGGCGCGTCGGCGGGCGCGAAGAGCTCGGCGTCGTGCTCGCCGTCCAGGACGATGCGTCGCGGCGCCGTGACGGCGGCCAAGCGCTCGTCGAGCTCGGCGTCGACGAGCAGCAGCGACGCCCCCGCGTCGTCGACGATGTAGCGGGCCTCCTCGCCGGTCAGGCGGAAGTTGATCGGCACGAGGATGCGGCCGGTGCCGGTCGTCGCGTACAGCGCGATCAGCAGCTTGACCGCGTTGGGCGAGACGATCGCGACCCGTTCGCCGGCGCCGATGCCCATCCGGTCCAGCGCCGCCGCCATGCCGTCGCAGCGCAGCATCAGCTCGCCGTAGGTCAGACGCCCGAGCGCACCGGGCACCCCGGGCTCGTCCACCGCGCCCAGACGCGCCGGATGGACGGTCCGGGCGCGATAGCAGAAGTCGGCGGTGGTCAGCGGGACGTGCATGCGGTCTCTTGCGACGACGCCAGCATATGGCCGCCGCCACCAGCCCGGTTCGATCGGGGAGCTCAGCCGACCCAGGTCACGATCCACGCGGTCAGCGGCGCGAAGAAGATCGACGCTGCCACGGCCAGAGACAGGAACGCTCGTGCACTCATGTGGCGCAGTCTGCCGTCGCCGGGCAACGGCGCGGTGAACGAGCTGTGACCCGCTCGGCTCCGCTTGGCCCGGGAAGCTCGGCACGCGCTCACGCCAACCGAGCCACATGCGCGGTCTTACGATAGTCGGATTAGCGCATATCGGGTATGCTCGCGCTTTCGATCCGACGTTTCAGACAACCCCACTGGAGAGCACATGGAGACGACCTCGGACGTGTACGCGGTTCCTCAGGAGTTGTTGGATTTTCGTGACACGATTCGCCGGATCGTGGTCGAGAAGATCGCGCCGCGGGCGGGGGAGATCGATCAGAGCGGCGAGTATCCGTGGGATGTGCGGCGGCTGCTGGCTGAGCAGGACATCCTTGGGTTGCCGTTCGCCGAGGAGTACGGCGGCACGGGGACGGGGACGTTGATGTTGCAGATGGCGGTGGAGGAGATCGCTAAGGGGTGTGCGTCGTGTGCGTTGATCTTGATGATTCAGGAGTTGGGGACGTTGCCGATCGCGTTGTATGGGTCGGATGAGCTGAGGGCGCGGTTGTTGCCGCGTTGCGCGAGCGGGGAGTGGTCGCCGGCGTTTGCGTTGTCGGAGCCTGAGGCGGGTTCTGATCCGGGGGCGATGCGTACGAGCGCGGTGCTGGATGGGGATGAGTGGGTGATCAATGGGGCGAAGAACTGGATTACGAATGCGGGGATCGCGGATTTCTATGTGGTCTTTGCGGTGACTGATCGTGAGCGGCGGCGGATCACGGCGTTTGTGGTCGAGGCCGATCGGCCGGGGTTGTCGATTGGCAGGCTGGAGCACAAGTTGGGGATCAAGGGCTCGCCGACGGGTTCGCCGGTTTTCGAGGATGTTCGCGTCCCGCAGTCCAACGTGATCGGCGAGGTCGGCCGCGGGTTGTCGGTGGCGTTGGCCACGTTGCAGCGCACGCGGTTGGGGGCGGCGGCGCAGGCGGTGGGGATCGCGCAGGGCGCGACGGACTATGCCAGCGCGTATGCCCGCGAGCGGGTGGCGTTTGGGGCGCCGATCAATGAGTTGCAGGCGATTCAGTTCAAGTTGGCCGATATGGAGACGGGGACGGCGGCGGCGCGGGAGTTGCTGTATCGGGCGTGTGCGATGGCTGATCGTCGCGACC
>JADLCW010000082.1 GCA_020847015.1 Thermomicrobiales bacterium
GCCGTAGTGCGCGGGTAGCGGGCGGCCGCTGCCTGGAACTCGACCGTGCCAATGGCGCGGCCCGCGAGGGCTTCTCGCCGGCCGCACTGACGCCTCGAGTGGGCCGCTAGAGCGGCAGCATACCCTCGGCGTGCAGCAGTTCGGCATTGAGCACGGAAGCGCCCGCCGCCCCGCGCACCGTGTTGTGACCCAGCACCACGAACTTGTAGCCCAGCAGCGGGCAGATCCGCAGCCGCCCCACCACGGAGGCCATGCCGCGCTCCGTGTCGCGGTCCAGCACCGGCTGCGGTCGATTCGGTTCCGTCCGCACCACGATCGGCCGGGCCGGCGCGCTTGGCAACTCCATCTCCTGCGGACGAGCGGTGAAATTGGCGAGCGCCGCGGCGACCTCCTCGACCGCCGGGCTGGAGCCGAGGCGGACGCTGACGCATTCGGTGTGACCGTCGCGCACGGGCACCCGGTTGCACTGGGCGGTCATCACCAGATCGGCCGGAGTGAACGCGCCGTCGAAGCGTCCCAGAATCTTCTGCGTCTCCTCGGTCATCTTCTCTTCTTCGGTGGGGATAAACGGGACGACGTTGTCGATCATGTCCAGCGAGGGGACGCCCGGGTAGCCGGCTCCGGAAACCGCCTGCATGGTGACCACCGAAACCGCCTCCAGCCCGAAGGCGTCCTGCAGCGGTTTCAGCGCCAGCACCAGGTGCATCGCCGAGCAGTTGGAATTGGCGACGATGAACCCGCTCCAGTCACGATTCGCCCGCTGCACCTCGATGGCGCGCGCATGATCGGGGTTGACCTCCGCCAGCAGCAGCGGCACATCCGGGTCCATGCGGTGGGCGCTGCTGTTGCTGAACAGCGCGCGGCCCTGGCGGGCCATGCGCTCCTCGATCTCGCCGGCGACTTCACCCGGCAGCGCTGAAAAAACCAGCGGGCTTTGCAGATCGGCGTCGAAATCGAGCACCGGCAAATCGGCCGCCGCTTCGGGCAGATCGGCACTGAGGCGCCAAGGCGCGATCTCGCCGTAGCGGCGGCCGGCCGAACGTTCGCTGGCGACCAGTTCGGCGACCCGGAACCAGGGGTGGTCGGCCAGCAACTGGATGAACCGCTGACCGACGCTGCCCGTGGCGCCGAGAACAGCGACGGGAATGCGCTCATCGTTGCGGTGAAGGGACATCGGGAGACTCCTTTCGGGAATCAGAAGGTGGACGGCGCCCGGAGCGGCGCCGGTGACGAACAAGATCGAACTAGCCGACCCGCATGCTTTCGGCGAGCAGCACGCTGCGTCGCGGTCGACGCCCGTGACCGTTGCTGGATTGCGGGCGGATCATCGCTTCGTGCAGGGCCAGCACCGCGCGGTCGGCGTGACGGGCCGGTACGGCGGCGGTGAGCGCGGCATTGGACTCGTGTACGCTCGAGGAGAGCACAGAGACGCCCGCGCGGCCTAGCACGGCCAGCATCCGCGCCACCGCGCTGGGGTGCGCCGCGACGCCCCGTCCGACCGCCGCCACGAGCGCGACGCCCTCCTCGCAGCGCACCTCGGCGTCCACCTCGCTCTGGGCCAGCGCCTCGTCGAGCAGGGCCGACACGCGGACGCACCCGCCCTTGCTGGCGGCATCGACCAGGTAGGTCATGCGGCGGCGTGAGGACGCCTGTGAAACGGCGGCGATCTCGATGCCGGCGTGATGCAGCGCGGCGAACACTTCGGCCGAGGCGCCGGCCAGATCTTCCAGTTCCGCGACGTCGATGGTCAGCAGCAGCAGATTCTTCAGCGCGGTGACTGCCTTGACGTGGCTGCCGACGCCGTCGCGCGTAACCAGGGTGCCGGGTTCTTCAGGAGCGAAGGTGCTCAGGATGCGCACCGCGACGCCCTGCGAGACGGCCGGTCGGATGGTGCGCGGATGGAGCACCTTGGCCCCGAAGTGAGCCAGTTCCTGCGCCTCG
Source organism: Thermomicrobiales bacterium (assembly GCA_020847015.1). Lineage (GTDB taxonomy): Bacteria > Chloroflexota > Chloroflexia > Thermomicrobiales > UBA6265 > CADCWF01. The sequence goes on from JADLCW010000082.1 coordinate 1,942, forward strand.
TCATAGCTGATCTGGGAAACGACGCGGGCATCAGCGACTTGCCGCGGATCGGCGGACAGCACCCCGGGAACATCGGTCCAGATCTGCACCTCGGTCGCATCCAGCGCCGCGCCCAATAGCGTGGCCGAGTAGTCGGAGCCGCCGCGGCCGAGCGTCGTGGTGGAGCCGTCCGGCGCGCCGCCGATGAAGCCGGTCATCACCACGGTGACGCCGGCTTCGAGCCCGGGCCGCAGAGCAGCGGCTTGCGCGCGGGTGCGCTCCCGGTTGGGGCGGGCGCCGCCGTAGCGGCCGTCGGTGGCGATGACGCGATCGGCCCAGACGTGGACGGCCGGCGTGCCGCGCGAGCGCAGGGTGGCGGCCATCATCACGCTCATCGCCTTTTCGCCGGTGGCGACAATGCGGTCGGAGTCGCGGGCGGAGAGTTCCCTGGCGGCGGCCACGGCGGCGAGCGCGTCATCCAGGGCGGCGTGCAGTTGGTCGAGGATCGCGATGGCGGCGAGGCGGTCGGCGTCGTTGGCGATGCCGGAGGCGACTTCAGCGTGGCGGGCGCGGATGGCGGCGACGGCGGCGGTCTGTCCTTCGGCATCGCCACGCGCGGCGCAGGCAGCGGCCTCCAGCAGCAGATTGGTGACCCCGCCAACGGCGGAGACGACGACGGCGCGGGGGAGGGGCTGCGCCTCGATGATGGCGGCCGAGTTGCGTACGCGTTCCGCGCTGCCGACCGAAGTCCCCCCGAATTTCATGACGTACATCGTCGTCCTCCGCTCGCCGCCGTCGTGGTTGCCGAACATGAAAAAGCGGGCGCCGTTGCCGGGCCCGCCTGCCGATCCGTTCCGTGTGGGGAAGCGACCTCCGTCAGTCGCGCCCAGCCGGACCGGCAGGCACGCAAATAATGGTGGCAATCCCGATAGTCATCATCGGGACGCCACCCTTGCGCTTGCTGCCGATCGTGAAATTGGGCACGAAATCGCTCATGGATGCACGGTAGCACGCCGCGGGGGACGCGTCAAGACGAATTTGGGCGCGCTGCGGCGTCGGCTACCGAACATGACGCTCAATCGGCTCCCGCCGGAACCGGCTCCGGGCGGGACGCCGCTGGCTTGCCGGTCAGTCCGAGCGCGGTTTTGCCGACCAGGGTCAAGGTGGCGTCATCCATTGGCGGCTGACCGAGACCGGCGCGCACGTCGCGGAAGTAGCGCTCCAGCGGCAGCGAACGCGACAACCCGGCCGAGCCAGTCACGCGCAATGCGAGATCGGTGATCCGGATCGCGTTGTTGGTGACGACATATTTGACGGCGGCCAACTCCCAATCCATCCCGGAGCGGGCCTCCGGCTGCTCGACCCAGCGGCGCGCGGTCGTGAATAGCGCCATGTGGGCTTGCCAGAGCAGCAATTCCAGCTCGGCGATGCGATGCTGAATCGTTTGCAACTCGGCGATGGGGCCGCTCATGCCGCTGGGGCGGCGCTCCCGGGCGAATTTCACGGCGGCGTCGCGGGCCGCGCCGGCGATGCCGAGCCAGACCGCCGCCGAAGGAAAGGCGTTCCAACCGGCGGAATCGGGCGTGGCCGGCGATTCGGGCAAGATCGGCGTGGCGGCGGGCAGCCGGACATCCTCGAGCACGATATCGTGACTGGCGGTGGCGCGCATGCCCAGATTGTCCCAAGTCTCCTCGATGCGCAAACCGGGCGCGCCGGCGCGCAGCAGCACGTTGCCGCGGCGAGGCGGCGTTTCGCCATCGTCCACCGCAGCCAGGATCGAGAAGAAGGTCAGCCCCGGCGCGAGACTGCCCCAGCGCTTGCGTCCGTTCAGCGCCCAGCCCTCCGAGGTGCGAACGAGCGTCGTGTTCGGCAGACCACCGCGACTGGGGCTGCCCATGTCTGGCTCGCTGTTGGTGGTGTTGATGAGCGCTCCGTTGGCGACCACCTCGCGGCACATCTCGGCGAAGAGCGATTCCGGCCATGGGCGCAGCACCGAGAGGCGGCCAATGAGCGCGAGATGCATGGTGGTCATCAGCGCGGTGGAGCCGCAGCCGCGCGCCAGTCGCTCCTGCGCGAGAGCGATCTCCAGCGGATCGGCTTCTTCGCCGCCGTACTCACGGGGCACGGAGAGCGCGAGGTAGCCGGTCTCGTGCAGATCGGCGAAGTTCTCGAAGGGGAAGCTGCCGTCGCGGTCATGGCGTTCGGCGCGTTCGGCGAAGCGGACCGCCAGATCGTCGGCCGTCGCCATGAACCGGGCCTGCCGCTCCGTGACCGGAAACTCCATCTCGCTCGCTCCTGGCCCCGGGGGGCATCGACCGTTGGTGGGACGTCCATTCAGGGTAGCCGACCGGGACGGACGGCGGCGAGCGGGGCGGCGCTCCTCACGCTGAAAAACTCCTTTCCAGCGTTCTCTGACTCCGAAGGAAAGCGATCAAACATTGTCAAGCGCCCTGCTCAATTTTGGGACCCACGATCGCTCCAGTGCGCCTCCTGCCGGTGACCCGGCATTGGGCGATCATTGCCGCCAGGCGGCGCTCGGATCGCGGGCGCCGAAGCGTGAGCGGGAGAGGGAAACACGATGGCCGCCTATATCATCGCCAACGTCGAAGTCACCGATCCGGAAGGGTATCGGGAGTACTCGCGACAGGTTCCGGCCAGTCTGGAACCATTTGGCGGACGCTTCGTCGTGCGCGCGGGCGCGGCCGAGCGATTGGAAGGGGAGGCGACACCGCACCGGGTGGTGGTGATCGAATTTCCGAGCGTGGACGCAGCCAAGGCCTGGCATGCCTCGCCGGCCTACCAGACCATCGCGAAGATCCGCCATCAGCACTCGACGAGTCATGTTATGTTCGTCGCCGAGGGCGCCCCACCTCAGGTCTAGCGGCGCGACTCGGCCGTGGCGAACCCCGTTCGCTATGCCCAGCGGTTTTCCTCCGGGTCGCCGGTGTCGAACGGAACCTTGGCGATCTCGTCCCACAGCGCGGCCGGAATGGGATGGGCGAGCAAGACCAATGTTTGGGCGATGCGCTCCGGCCGACTCATGCCGACGATCGTGCTGGTGATGCGCGGGTCGCGCGTGGAGAACTGCAGCGCGGCGGCGGCCAGCGGCACACCGTGGCGGTCGCAGATCGCCGCCAGCCGACGCACCCGCTCGACCATCTCTGCTGGCGCTTCCTGATAGGCGTAGCGCGGATAGGCGTCCGGTCCCTTGGCGAGCATGCCGCTCCCGTAGGGGGCGGCGTTGAGCACCGCCAATCCTTTGTCGTGGGCGAGCGTCAGCAGCGGATCGGCGGAGCGGTTGAGCAGCGTATAGCGATTGTGGGTGATCACCGCATCGAAGAGTCCCGTTTCGACATACTGAATCTCCAGCGGGATCGGCCCGCCGGCCACCCCGAGATGACCGATGACGCCCTGCTCCTTGAAGTTCTGCAACACCGCGACGGGACCGCCAGGAGCCATGGCGGCTTCGAAGGTGGTCCATTCCGGATCGTGCAGATACACAATCTGGATGCGATCCAGCCCGAGCAGCGCGAGCGAGCGCTCCATGCGCCGCTTGATCGTTTCGCCGGAGTAGTCGTTGGTTCGGGGGTCGCGCCCTTGCTTGGTTTCGAGGATGGCTCCCTGGGGCAGTCCGCCGCGCTCGCGCAGCACGACGCCGATGCGCCGCTCACTTTCGCCGTCGCCGTAGAGCGCGGCGGTGTCGATGTAAGGAATGGGGCTGTCGAGCGCGGCGCGGATGGTGGCGTAGGCGTCTTCATCGGAAACACCGTAGGCGAAGGCTTCGGGCATGTTGCCGATGGGGGCGCAGCCGACGGCGACGGGCGGCACGCTGAAGCCGGCGCGCCCGAACGGGTTCCAGGCGAGGGTGTCGCGGTCGGTGGCGGTCATCCAGAGTCGCTCCCGGGTGATGCGGTCGAACGGGTCGTGTCGGCATCTTAGCCGAGGCGACGGTAGCGGGGGAGCGGCTCGCGTACACTGTGCGGGTGCGCCGGGGTGGCGAAATGGCAGACGCGCCAGCCTTAGGAGCTGGTGGCCGCAAGGCCGTGCGGGTTCGAGTCCCGCTCCCGGCACCACACGATGAAGGTTTGGCGCAACCATCGCGTTATTTTTTTGATTTCGGACGATCCGCGGGCGCGGGTTAGGCGCGCCGTCGCTCGAATTCGGAGCGTCGCCCCCATCCCGATGGTCGTTTTCATCGCCGGAGCCGAGCCGCTCTCCCGGCGCCACCGCCGCGCCGGGGCCTCAGCGCCGCTGTTTCGCTTTGTTGTGCGCCTTGCCGGGTTTGCGGTGGTGCTTGCCCGGTCGCTCGTCGTCGGTTGATTGTCGGGAGTCGGCCGACTTCCGGCGGTCGCCTCGCGCCTGCTCCCCGCGTTTGCCAGCACGATCGGCGCGGCTGCTGCGCGTTCCGCCCGTGCTCGCGTTGCCGGCGGCTCCGCCGGAACCGACGGCGAGCGGCATGGCCCACTGGGTATAGGCTGCGCTGCTCAGCGGCGGCGCGTCAGCCGGGAGCCGGATGGTGACGTTGCGCCCGCCGGGGCACCCCGAAGCGGCGACTCCGTGTGGGCCGATGGCGACAGCGGCGCAGCCGGCCACCGCATCGAGAATCTCCTGCGGCGTCGCCGCGCCACCGGACGAGAGCGGCGGCGGCGCGACGGGGGGCGGCGTCACCACGACAGGGGGCGGCGTGCGGCCGGAGCCGGAGGTTGATCCGGCTCCGGACCCAGACCCGGATTTTCCGGACTTGCCGGATTTCGACGGGTTTGAGCCAGACGCTCGGGATGGCAGGCTCTCACAGGCGATCCCGTCGTTATTGTTGTCGAGTTTGCCTAGCTCAGTCGGGAAGTTGTTCATCGCTGCGGTGGCGTCTTCCCGGAACTCGAAGTCGGCGCAGGTCCCCTTGTTATCGCCGTTGGTGTCGTACTTGAGATAGCCTGTTTGCGCGGCTGCGCCCAGCGACACGAACGCAGCAGGAATTGCGATCGCCAGACAAACGATGGCAATGGGCAACGACCGAACTGCGACGAGCACCGCGGACGCCTTTCCGGAGACCCTCGAGCCGGTCAACACGGGCCAAGCGACCGCAGTTTGGCGCCATTGATCGAAACGGCGCCAGTCGCGGCGGAATCATTGGCGTGACGATTTGCGACCATCGACGGCGCGCCGGCTGGCCGGTTGTCGTGTTCAGGAGGCAAGCGCACCGCGCCGACCCGCCGCAGGAGATCAGCGGTATAGACCCGACAGCCCAGCGCCCGGTTCAGCGCCGCGCGGCCGAGACTGGCTCCGCCCCCGGCGCTCCTTCTGTCTGTAGGGCCGCTGCGACGATGGGCAGCGTGACGGTGAAGGTGGAGCCGACGCCCGGCGTGCTCGTCACCCCGATCGTGCCGCCGTGCAATTCCACCAGCCGGCGGGTGATGGCCAACCCCAGCCCGGTGCCGCCGAACTTGCGCGTGGTGCCGCCGTCGGCCTGCTGGAAACGGTCGAACAGGGTCGTCCGCGCCGCCTCCGGCACGCCTACCCCGGTGTCCTGCACCTCGCAGCGCAGCCGCCGCGCCGCGGCTGCGCCGACATAGGCCAGCCGCACGGCGACGCCGCCCGCCTGGGTGAACTTCACCGCGTTGCCGATGATGTTGAACAGGCACTGGCGCAGCCGCATCGGGTCGAGCCGGGCGCCGTCCATCCCCGGCGCCGCCTCCAGGCTGAGCTCGAGGCGCTTGGCCTCGGCCTGCGGCCGCAGCAGCGCGGCGACGCTGCGGGCGATCTGCACCGGGTCGCAGGGCTCGGGCGACA
>JADLCW010000083.1 GCA_020847015.1 Thermomicrobiales bacterium
GACCGCGCTACCCCTTGACGGCGCCGGTCGTCAACCCGGCGAGGATGCGCCGCTGGAAGATGAGCACCAGGATGATGAGCGGCAGCGTCACCACCACCGATGCGGCCATCCGATTGGCGTAGGGTTGATCGAACTGGGTGCGACCGGCGAACTGGGAGATCGCCACCTGCACGGTGCGGGCGTCGGCGCTGTTGGTGAAGGTGAGCGCGAAGAGAAATTCGTTCCAGGCGGCGATGAAGGCCAGCAACCCGGTCGTCACCAACCCCGGCAGCGCCAGCGGCAGCAGAATCTGCCAGAACACGCGAAACGGCCCGGCTCCGTCCACCAGCGCCGCTTCCTCCAGTTCGCCCGGCATGGCCATGAAGAAGTTGGTCAGCACCCAGACGGTGAATGGCAGCGTGAAGGTCAAATAGGTCACGATCAGGGCAGTGAGGGTGTTGTAGATGTTCGGCGTATGCAGCAACCAGTCGCCGCGGATCATCTGGAACAGCGAGCCGAGGATGGCGACCGCGGGGAACATGGTCATGGAGAGGATGACGTAGAGCGCGATGGTGCGCCCCCGGAAACGCAGCCGCCCCAGCGCGTAGGCGCCGATCGCGCCAAGGGCGAGCGCGATCGCTACGGTGGATACCGAAACGATGGTCGAGTTGCGCAGCGCCAGCAGAAAATCGTTGTTGCGGAAAATGTACTGGTAGTGACTCCAGTCGAGTTTGGATGGCCAATACGATGCCGGCGTATTGAAGAGTTGGCTGTCGAATGTCAGCGAGGAGACGATCGCCCAGTAGAAGGGGAACAGCGTGTAAACCAGAATGAAGGCGATCAGCAGCCAGAAAAGAACGCGCCCCAGCAGTTTGCCGATGTTGACGCGGCGGGTATGGACGAACGCTTGGTCCCGCTCGGTCGAGCGCGGTCGGGGCGGAGAGACGGTGGTCGCCATGGCTACAGTTCCTCCACCCGGACCATGCGCGTGTAGAGCACGACCAGCGCGGCGATGCACAGAAAGATGAGCACGGAGATGGCCGAGCCCGCTCCCAGCTTGGCGTTGCCGATCAGTTCGCGGCGAGCCAGCACCGCCAGGGAGATGGTTTCACTGGCTTCGCCTTTCATCACGTAGATGACATCGAACACGCGGAACGCGTCGAGGGTGCGAAAGATGAGCGCGACCAGCAGCGCCGGGCGGATCAGCGGTAGGGTGATTTGCCAGAACTGCTGCCACTTGTTGGCCCCATCGACGGTGCTCGCCTCGTAGACATCGCCGGGAATCACCTGCAACCCGGCCAGCAGCAGCAGCGCCATGAAGGGGGTCGTTTTCCAGACATCGACGGCGATGATCGCCGGCAAGGCGGTCGCCGGATTGGCCAGCCAGGCGACCTTCTGATCGAGGATGTGCAGGCGGTTGACGAGCAAATCGTTGATGACGCCGAACACGTCGTGATACATCCACTGCCACATCGAGGCGGAAACCACGGTGGGAATCGCCCAGGGAACGAGGATGGCGGCTCGCACCATGCCGCGTCCCTTGAAGTTGGAGTGGATCACCAGGGCCACGATCATGCCGAGGATCGTTTCCAGCGCCACCGAGGCGATGGTGAACTCCAGCGTGTTGCGCAGCGCGCCCCAAAAAGGGCTGGTGGCGGCGAGCAGCGCCTCGTAGTTGGCGAATCCGACGAAGCGCGGCTCGCGCGCGCTGGCGAGACGGGTGTTGGTGAGACTGAGGCGGAATGTTTCGAAGAGGGGGAAAAGCGCGACGATGACGACGACGACCAGGCTGGGGAGGATCAGCAACCAGCCGAGCCGTTCGCGGCTGCGCCCGATGGCGCCGGCCGGCGCGGCCCATGCCGAGCCGCGTTTGGTCGACGCCGGCAGCGGCGCAACTTCGATGCCAACTTCGCTCATCGGCGCCTCCGAATAGGGAAGACCGGGCGGAGCGTGCTCTCCGCCCGGTTTCCGCATCGCCTCCGGTGCGCGACGCGTCCGCTCGCCGCAACCGGCGGCCGCCGATTGACGCTACAGCTCGGCGACGATGCCTTCGATCTCCTTCGCCAGCTGCTCCACCCGCGGCGCGGCTTCGGCCTGACCGGTGAGAATCTCGTTGACCGCCGTGAAGTAGGCGGTGGAGACCTCGTTGTACAGGTCGGCGGTGACGGTCGAGGGCCGCGCCACCGCGCCGCCCAGGAAGACATCCTTCAGCCGCCCGAAGAAGGGGTTGGCTTCCAGAATGTCCGCGTCATCATAAAGATCGGGGATGGTCGGCAGGCGGCTTTGGTCGATGGCGAACGCTTTCTGGATCGGAGCGCTGCACATGAAGCGGGCGAGTTCGGTGGCCGCCTCGGGGGCCTTGGAATACTTGGAGACCATCATCTGCCAGCCGCCGAGGCAGTCGGCGTGCTGGGCGCCGTCTCCGTCGCCCTTGGGCACGAGGGTGACATCGAACTTGTTGGCGATGACCGAATCGGGATCCTGACCGAGCGAGTAGGCATACGGCCAGTTGCGCATGAAGGCGGCGTTGCCGGCTTGCCAGACGCCGCGCGCATCCTCCTCCTTGTAGGTGGTGACACCCTCCGGCGAGATGCCGCCGACCCAGCCGCGAGCCCGCTCGAACGAGGCGATGGCTTGCGGGTTGTTGACGCTGACGGTGAGATCCTCTTCGACGATGACGCCGCCGCCATTGGAGACCTGCCATTCCAGCGCATTGCAGGTGAGCCCTTCGTAGGCGCCGCCCTGCCACACGAAACCCTGGAAATCCGGGTTTTCGGCTCGTTCGCCGTCGATGATCGTCTGGGCGGCCGTCTCCAGATCATCCCACGTCGCAGGCGGATTCTCGATGCCGTACTTCTCCAGCAGATCGGTGCGGTAGTACAGAATGCCGGCGTCGGTGTACCACGGGATGCCGACCAGGATGCCGTTGACGGTGTTGTTCTGGACGATGCGCTCGAAGTAGGTCGACTTGTTGGCCTTCATGGCGTCGGTCAGATCGACAGCGTGGCTGGCCAGGATGCCGGGCCAGATGACGTCGATCGTCATGACGTCGACATCGCTGGACTGCGCGGCGAGCAGCTGCTGGTATTGGGCCAGGCGCTCGGTGGCCGATTCGGGACCGGCGATGCGCGTGACCTTGCAGCCGGTGACGTCGCTGAAGGTTTGGACGGCGGCTTCTTCCCACGGCGCAACCGGACCATCGGCGCCGAGGATGATGCTGATTTCCTTGCCGGAAAGATCGGGCAGCCCGAGATCGGCCAGTTGGTCGGGGGCGGGAATGGTGTTGGCGGCGCCGGACTCCTGGGCCGCGGCCGCGCCGGCGCGCATCAGCATGCTCACCAGCGGCGCGCTGACGCCGAGCGCCGCGGCGCGCCGAAAGACCTGCCGGCGCGAAAGATTGCCCGTCAGCGTCTCGGCCATCAAGCGGGCGATCGTGGACGAGGAATCGTGCATGCGTCTTCTCCTCTCATGCCGCACCGACCCCGAACGGATCGCTGCGTCCGACGTGCAGAACCGATTCGGCCGGCCAGCCGGGGGAGGAGCACTCGCCCGGTCGCCGTTGACCGTGGGGATCCCGGTGCACTGCCTCCTATGGTGAACGCACACCTGGCGAACCGTCAAGCTCGGTGGCCAGGGTGAGCCAGTCGCCGCAGAACGCCATGCGAGGATGAATCGAGCACCGGGAGCGCTTCGCACCCACCGTGCCGCTGCGCGCGGGAACCCGAAACGCGCGCAGCGTCTCCGTCCGCGCGCGACGACGACCGATCTGGGCATTCCGCACGCCCAGACCGGTCGTCGACCGCGATCGTCGGACCCGCCGGCCGACGATGCGCCGGGGTCAGGAGGCGGCGGCGACCGCGTCCATCAGCGCGCGCACGCGAACCGGATCGATCGGGTTCCAGGTGATGCCGTCCACCTTCATGCTGGAGCCGACCACGGCGCCGTCGGCGTATTTCAGCAATTCGGCGGCGTTGGCGGCCTTGAACCCGGTGTTGGCCAGCACCGGCACACCGCTGGTCTCCACGGCCGCCGCGACTTCGGCCAGCCCGGACGCGTTGACCGGCTGACCGGTGATCGGCCCGGAAACCAGCAGCGCGTCCGGGCTGGAAGAGAAGACGACCGAGCGGGCTACGTCGGCCAGCGGCCGGGGCGCGAGCTGGGCGGCGAATTCGGCGTTGATGTTGAACATCAGCCGCACGTTTTCGGCTCCGATTTCGCGCCGGTAGCGGAAGGCGTCGCCGGCCGAGCGAACCCACAACCCGAAGTCGCCGGCGAACGCGCCGGTGAAGATCTCGCGGCAGAAATTGGCTCCGACGGCGGCGGCGACGGCCAGCGTAGCCTTGGGATCCCACAGCACATCGACGCCGAAGGGCACCGACAGGTCGGGACGCAGCGAGGCGACGACATCGGCCATGGCGGCCACCGAGGCCTGATCGGCGTCGAGCCGGTAGGGGCGGTCGTTCTCGTTGCAGAACATGACGGCGTGGATGCCGCCCTGTTGCATGGCTTCGAGGTCGCGGCGGACCCAGTCGCGAACGTGATCCATGCCCTTGGCGCTGTCGTAGAAGGGGGTTCCCGGCAGGGCCGGCAGATGGGCCATCCCGATGATGGTTTTCGGGGCGCCCGACAACTCGGTCAGCCAGTTCGCCATAATCCTCGCGTGCTCCCTTCGCTTCCCATGCACGCCCGGACCGGCCGACCCCTGCGGGCCGACCGCGTTTCCCGAGCGACGTACCCCGCTAGGGTAGCATTCCGCGCCGATTTGGGCCGAGTCGGGCCACCCGGTCGCTGGCCGAGCGGGCGGCGCGGGACGGGTCGGGCGATAAGACGCCACCGCGGGAGAGAGATCGCGGGGTCGGGATGTGCAGGGACGCGCTACGGGTTCGACCGAGGTGATGACGTCCGTTTCGCGTTGGTGCGGGGAGCACTGCGGAGAATGGCGCCGGCAACCCTGCGACGGGGGCGCGTCGGCGACAACCCGTGGCGGCGATTGGCTGACTTCGTACGCGACCGCGATCTTGGCGAGGCGGCATCCCGAGTCGGGTTCCCGCTCGATCGCGACCCCGACGCCGTGGCCGCGCCGGATGGCGTCGTCGCCCGCGCCGAGCACGTTCCTCCGGCAGAGCGCCGGTATGGGTTTGTCGGCGCGCCTGCGAATGTCGCCGTCGAGGCGCTTTCACCATCGCATTCGGCAGCGCAGCGCAGCGAGAACGTGTTGACCTATCGCCGGCCCGGCGTGCGGTCCGATTGGGCGCTCGAACCTGTCGGTCGGGCCGCAGCGGACTCCACACCCGACCGCGCCGCCGGCCCGCTGCTCGCTCCGGAACGGCTCGGCGGCAGCGACGTGCTGGCCAGTTTCACGGCGCCGGTCGCGGATGTGTTCGCGTAGACCCGGTCGACGAACCGGAAGATGAAGATGCGGTGGCTCTGTCGCGGCTGCCCGTGCCGCCGACGCGATCGTTTTCCTCGCTGCCGAAGCCCAGGCTGCTGCCGGCTGTGGCGGCGAATGTGCGAATGCCGAGCCACCCGGGGAGCGCCCGCCGAACCGATCGGCGAGGCGGCCCTGAGGCCATAGCCGGGAGGACGCGGCATGGACCTGGTCAACCCGATCCAGATCGAGAAGTTCCTCAAGGGTGTCAATTACCCCGCCACCAAGCAGGATCTCGTGCGGGCTGCGGAAAAGAACGGTGGCAATGAGGACGTGAAGCGCACCCTGGAGAAGATGCCGGGGCATACCTTCGACTCGCCAAAAGACGTCAGCGAGGCGATTGGCAAGATCGAGTGATCGACGGGCGGGGGCCGCTAGTCCGGGATCTCGTAGCGACCCGATTTGGCCGTCAGCCGGATGCGAAACACGGTCGTTTCCGGACCGAGCGCCGGGATCGGCGTTGGCGCGCGGTAGATCGAGCGCAAAGCGTGCTGCCGCGCCGCCGGGTCGCTCAACTCCTCGAAAACCCCCTCGGCCACCACGCTGCGCCAGCGATCGGGCGCGTCGGCATGATCCACTTCGACTGACACCAGCGGGTTGGCGCGCATGATGCGCAGCTTGCGCCCCGGGCCGGAGTGGGCGTAGAGCGCCGCGCCGTCATAACCGAAGGCGAGCGGCACCAGATAGGGCCGGGCATCCTCGCCCGCGCCGTGGGCGCAGCA
>JADLCW010000084.1 GCA_020847015.1 Thermomicrobiales bacterium
ACGCCGACCACGATCAGCGCCGGGGCCGTCGCCACACCCGGCACAGCCGTCACCAGCCCGACGAACGGCAGCGAGAGCAGGAACAGGATTCCGGTGACCACCGGAACCAGTCCGGTGCGGCCGCCGACGCTGACGCCGGCCGCCGATTCGACATACGTCGTCGCCGACGACGAACTGACCAGACCGCCGGCGACGGCTCCCAGCGAGTCAATCAGCAGCGGACGCTGGGCGTCTGGCAGATCGCCGTTCTTGTCGAGGTAGCCCGCTTCGCTGCCGACGCCGATCAGCGTGCCCATAGTGTCGAAGAAATCCGAGAGCATCAGACTGAAAACAGCCAGACTGGCTGTCAGCACCCCGACTTTGCCGAAAAACCCGAAACTGAATTGACCGAGCAGTGAGAAATCCGGTCCGGAAAACGGGTGGTCCGGAAACCGCGCGACATCGCCGGGAACGAGAAAGGCGATCGCCGTGGCGACCACGATGCCGATCGGGATGCTCGCCTTTACCCCGCGCGCCATCAGGACGATCGTCACCAGCAACCCGATCATGGCGACAAAGATTGGCCAGGTGTTGAGCGGGGTCAGTTCCAGCAGACCGCTGGCGCCGGTCTCGCCGGGGATGAAGGTGATGACGCCGGAGTTCCGGAGACCGATGAACAGGATGAAAAAGCCGATGCCGACCGCGATGGCCCGGCTCAGCACCACCGGCGTCACATCCATCACCCACTTGCGGATGCCCAACACCACCAGCAGCGTAATCGCGATGCCCTCGGCAACGACGACGCCCATCGCCTCGGCCGGCGTCAGCCCCATCGATCCGACGAGCGTAAAGGCGACGATGGCGTTCAGCCCCAGTCCGGGAGCCATGGCGTAGGCGCGGTTCGTATACAGCCCCATCGCGATGGACATGACGCCGGCGACGAGACAGGTCGATGTCGCCACGGCGCGGGGGTCCAGTCCGGCTGCGCTCAGCACGCCCGGATTGACGGCAATGATGTAGGCCATCACCACGAAGGTGGTGACCCCGGCCAACAGTTCGGTGCGCACGTTCGTGCCGTGCTCGCGCAGCCGGAAGAACCGCTCCAGCGCCCCGCCCTCGTCGGCTCGCGCCCGCGCCGCGCCGTTCTGCATCGCCAGGTCCTCCTGCCCGCCCGCGCCGCGCGTCGATGCCGATCGGCGGCATGGCGCGGTCGCACGCCTCCGCGTGGCCAGCAGCCATTGCCGCAAACGCGGCGCCGGGCAGTTAGCCGACGAATGCCGGCTGCACCGCCGTCGCCAGCAATTCGACCGTCTCCTCGTCTCCCTCCAGGACGTTGGCGATGAAATACTGGAATCCCTTGGCGGCCAGATCGCGGTAGAAGACGATCCCCTCCTCCGGCGTGCCGGCGAATAGAGCCGGGCCGCACCAGGCCAGCGTCTCCTGCGGCATCGCCGCCAGTTTGCGCGCCAGCGCCGACGGCGATTCGGCCAGCACCAGCGGCATGGTGAACTGCGAGCGCAGCACGCTCTCCGGCGCGCGGTCAAATTCCGCGCAATAGGCATCCAGCCGGGCGAATTTGCGGGCCACGTCCTCGGCGTTGTAGGCCCCGCCGATGGTGTCGTGGGCGCCCATGTTGGACGCATCGGCGAAGCGCGCCACCTGCCGCAACGTGACCTTTTCGCCGCCGCCCGCCAGCACGATCGGCACGTGCGGCTGCTGTGTCGGCGGCAAGAAGCCGCCCGTCGCCGCGACCCGAAAATGCTCGCCCGCAAAGGCGAATGGCTCGCCGGTCCAGAGTCCACGCAGGATGCGGATCGTCTCTTCCAGCGCCCGCTGCCGGCGCCCTACCGACGGATAGTCGAGACCCATCTGGGCGAACTCGTCCGGCCGGTCGCCGATGCCGATGCCCAGCACCAGCCGCCCGCCGCTCAACCGGTCCACATCGGCGGCTTGCCGCGCCAGCATGTAGGGCGAGCGATAGTAGATGCAGTCGATGGCGGCGCCGAGCCGGATGCGCTCGGTCGTGGCGGCCAACGCGGCCAGCGCGGTCCAGCAATCGGTGTTGGCGGTGGGGTGGTCGTAGGCGAAATAGCCGTCGATGCCCCACGTCTCCATCTGCTGCACGTGACGGATGAATCGCCGCCAATCGGGCGGTTGCGGGTAGATGCTGACCCCGAAGCGCACCCGCCGCGCTCCCTCAGCGACCCACGGGTGAGCGACGCGCGACATCAGCGCGTCCGACTGCGGCTCGTTGGCGACGACGGAATTCACCCGGGCGCTCCTTCGCGTACGACGAAACGACGACGTCGCCCATTGTGCGGCAATATGTGGTCGCGCACCCCGGTTTCGGCACCGTCAGCAGGTCGGTGCTTCGTTCATGCGGCGCGCTCGAACCTCCCGCTCGCGGCAGGCTCGCCGCTTGCCGCGCGGGCGCGCATGGGTGGTATACTGACGCGCAGTCGGGGCGTGGCGCAGTCCGGTAGCGCACCGGTATGGGGTACCGGTGGTCGGAGGTTCGAATCCTCTCGCCCCGACCCTCTTTTTGCCGACATGCGTCAAGCCCTATGGTTGCCCCGGAGGCTCGCCAAGCCTTGCGGGGTTCGTTCATGCGAGGCCGGCGCTCCGGCTCGCCCCATGGGACACGCCACATGAGCAACCTCGCACCCGCCGCGCCGACCCGCGCCCGTATTTTGATCGCCGACGACGAGTCGCTGATCCGGCTCGATCTGCGAGAGATGCTGACCGAACTCGGCCACGACGTGATCGGCGAAGCCGCCGACGGTCAGGCCGCGCTCGATTTGGCCCGCAAACTCCAACCCGATCTGGTGATCATGGACATCAAGATGCCCGGGGTCGATGGCATCGCCGCCGCCGAAGAGCTGACCCGGGAGAAAATCGCCCCGGTCGTGCTGCTCACCGCCTACAGCGATCAGGGGCTGGTGGAGCGCGCTCGGGAAGCGGGCGTGGTGGGCTACGTGGTCAAGCCGTTTCGCCCCACCGAGTTGATGCCCGTCATCGAATTGTCGCTCGCCCGCTTCGACGAGTTCCGCTCCCTGGAGCAGGAGATCGGCGATCTGAAGGAGGCGCTGGAGACCCGCAAGGTCGTCGAGCGCGCCAAGGGCGTGCTCATGGAATCCTACGGTCTGCGCGAATCCGAAGCCTTCCACCGCATCCGCAAAACCAGCATGGACACCCGCAAGTCGATGCGCGACGTGGCCGAAGCGCTGCTGCTGGCGCATGAGATGGAGCGCGACGTCACCGGAAAGTGACGCCGATCCGCACCACGACCTCTCCCGGCGACTCCCGCCGCGCGGTGATTGGCCTATCCTTGCGTCAGCACCGCTGTACGCGCCACCGGGAGCCGCTACGATGGATCATCATTCCACCTCGTCGCGCCGAATGAGGACACCGGGTCGCCTGTCGCGACGCGCCTTCACGATCGGCCTGGGACTCGCCGCGGCGCCATGGCGCACCCGCGCCGCGTTTCAGTCGGCGACTCCTGCCGCTGCCCCGGCCGCTGCGGATTCTGAACGCGTCGTCGCGGCGGTGTCCCACCTGGACGAGCTGGCGGCGCAGACGATGGAGCGCACCGGCATCCCCGGTTTGGCCATCGCTGTCGTCTCCGGCGACGACGCCGTCGCCGTACGCGGCTACGGCACGATCGAACCCGGCGGCGATGCGCCCGTCACTCCGGACACGACCTACCAATTGGCGTCTGTTTCCAAACCCATTGCCTCCACCGTCGTCGCCATGCTGGTCGGCGATGGCGTGGTCGCCTGGGATGACCCCGTCGTCCGCCTCGATCCTGGTTTCGCCCTCAGCGACCCCTGGATCACCAGTCAGACGACCATTCGCGATCTGATGTGCCACCGCAGCGGGTTGCCTGCCTTCGCCGGCGATCTGCTGGAGGATATCGGCTACTCGCGCGCCGAGATTTTGCGCCGGCTGCGTTACGTGCTGCCCGGCAGCCCCTTCCGCACCCAATACGCCTACACCAATTTCGGCTACACCGAGGGCGTGCTCGCAGCGGCCGAGGTGATCGGTCAGCGCTGGGAAGCCCTGGCGACGCAACGGTTGTTTCGTCCCCTGGGCATGACCGACACGTCCGCCCGGCACGACGCGCTGCCGCAGCATGGCAGAGCGGCTCCCTTGCTCGTGCGCGAGGGCGACGCCTGGGTCGCGAGCGGCGGCCGCAACGCCGATGCCCAGTCGCCCGCAGGAGGCATCCACTCGACCGCGCACGATCTCGCGCAATGGCTGCGGCTGCAACTCAACCAGGGCGCGTTCGGCGGCATGCAGATCGTCGCCGCCGCGGCGCTGGCGGAAACGCACCGACCCCAGATCGTCAGCGCGGCCCCGCCCGACCCGCGCACCGATCACGCCGGGTTGTACGGGCTCGGCTGGAACGTCGGCTACGAAGCGGACGGCAGCGTCCGTCTATCTCACTCCGGGGCCTTCAACCTCGGCGCCGCGACCACCGTCGCGCTGCTGCCCGGTCAGCGGGTCGGCATTGCCGTGCTCACCAACACCAGTCCCGTCGGCGCCCCGGAATCGATCGCCGCCAGCTTTACCGACTACGTGCTCTTCGGGCGCGTCACGCAGGACTGGGCGACGCGCTACGAAGAAGCGTTCTCGGCGCCGGTAGCCGCCGCAGCCGCCGCTCGCTTCGACTATGCCGCCCCCCCGGCCAACCCCAGCCCCGCCTTGCCAGACGAAGCCTACGTCGGGATGTATGACAGTCTGCTCTTCGGCCCGTTGGCCGTGACCGCGACAAATGGCGGTCTGGAGATCGCGCTCGGCCCGGCTCCGCTGAAGCTCCCGCTCGCTCATTACGACC